>CBDURB010000048.1:0-8234 GCA_965369585.1 uncultured bacterium | reverse complement strand
GTCGGGGGCAGCGGCGTCACTGCCTCCGGAGTTGCGATGGGCGAAGGCGTGCCTGCGATTGCCGTTGGCGAGGGCGGCGCGCTGGTGTCCCCCGTGCAACCGGCGAGAGAGGTCAGTGCGGCCAGGGCTACGAGCGCGGCGGGCAGGAAGCGTCCCGCAGCGCGGGTCATGCCGGCGCCCTGGCGGTGTTGCCGCCCTATCGCCGTGAATGGAGCCCTGCTGGCGCTTATTGAGTCCAAAGAGCTACGAGCAACTCTTACCAAAGAACGGCTTTATCGCCAGCACGTCCAGGAGGCTAATGGTCCCGTTCTGGTCGAACAGGTCAAACCTGACGTTGTAGGCGGGGTCGGGATCGGTCTTGCCGAATGCTGGCTTTAGAGCGAGCACATCGAGAAGGTTGACGACTCCGTTGACGTCGAAGTCCGGCGGCCAGGCATCCCCTCCTGTACCCGGCGCCCCGGTGCAGTTATCGAACTGGTTGGTGCCGGCGAACTGCTCCACGGCATCGTCGAATCCGTCGTTATCGTCGTCATCATCGCAGGCATCACCCAGGCCGTCCGCGGGTAGCGGCGGGATCGGCTCTCCGGAACCCATACCGGCTCCGGATGCCGCCAGGTCCTGGTCGGTGTTGGCCTGATCGCCCACGCCGGGCTGGCTGGCCTGGGCGGGGCCGTTGGCCGTGGCGGGGCAGTTGTCCAGGCACTGGCTCACTCCGTCACCGTCGCTGTCGACGCCGCAGGGGTCGATCTGGGTGGTGCAGTCCACCATGGAATACACCTTGGGGCCGGGAGTGTCGTGGGGGCCGGGTCCGTTGATGGCGTCGGGGATGAACACGGGGCCGTCCGTGGCGATACAGCGAGGGCCGCCTGCCAGGGAGACCTCGAAGTTCTCGATGGTGCCCGTGTCCAGGAAAGCGGCATCTTGCACCTCCAGCCACCAGGGCTGGCCTGTCGTTGGCGGCAGGAAGGCGCTACATTCGTCCGGCGTGAGGTAGCCCACCAGGCTGCCGGAACGGGAAACCGGCCCGTTCTGAACGACGAGGGAGCAGGCGGGCGCCTCGACGTCGCTCCCTACCTTGAGGGTGATGTCTAGATCACCGCTGAAGCTGTGCAGTATTCGCATGTAGACGTACGGAAAGTCGCTGGCTGCGCAGCTCCCGGTGGAGAAGCCTCGGGCGGAGAAGACGGAGGCGATGGTGGCAGCGTGAGCGCCCCCGTACAGGATGGTGTCGGACAGGCAGACGGCGGCTGCTGCTTCATTAAACGTGGCCACGGGGTCCAGGAAGAAGTGTGCGTTGAGAACGAGCTGAAGCGTAAGTTCGCGCGCCGGCTGGTCGTCGCCGAGAGCCTGGGCGAGGTCCCAGAGGACACCGCCCCAAACGAGGCCGCCGCAGTGAGGCTCCTCGGTCTCCGCGCCGTCGCTGGGGCTGCCGTTGGCGTTTATGTTGGGACAGGCGATATAGTCCGCCGGGTAGACGTTGGCGTTGTCAATCCAGCGCAGGCCGGGCGTGCTGCCGCCGTCGCAATCCGTGTCTCCCACGCTGAACCACTCGGCCAGACAAGGGTCACCGAAGATGGCGGCGGCCAGGAAATCCCCGAACCCCTCACCCATGCTCAGGGCCTCGCTGGCCTCTGGGAACGGCCCGAAGGCGTAGCCGGGGACCTGATCGTGCTGTATCGCGTGCCCATACTCGTGAACGATAACGTCGGCGTCCTCGGCGGCATCCGTGTTGAAGGAGCCGCAGCTTGTGCTGTCGCTGTCGCCGAAGAACATGCCCAGGCTGACGGGGTCGAAGAAGGCGTTGCAACCTGAGAAGAAGTGGGCGTGAGCAGGGATGGGGCGGTCGATGATGGCGCTGGCGCCGGAGAATCCCAGGGACTGGAGCTTGCGCTGGACGGCATCAACGTGGTGGTAGACCATCACCTCTTCGAAGCGGTCATCGGTGCATGGGTAGATGTAGTCGTGAGAGGTCTCGTCGGCCTGGCCTGCCGGCTTGTAGCCGTTGCCGAGTCCCGGCGCCGTGAGGTCCACGTACTCCCCTTTGAGCTGGCCTTGACCCGATTCAATCCCCAGGAGGGTCCGCGTCTGGTATTGCCCGGCCAGGAGGGGTTCATTGGCAGCGCTATCGCAGTCGCTGGGCGGCGGTATGGCGCCGCCGGACGTCGTCGGAGGATTGGGATCGAACACCTGCCCGCTGTCGGACGTCAGGAGGTCATGCTTAGAGATGACCCGGCCGCTGTGCGCGTCAACCGTGATGAGCCACGACCTGAGCGGCTCCAGCGTCTGGGCCGTGACCTGCCAGGCCAGGGCGTAGCCGGTCTTTTCTTTGGGGAAGTACAACAGCTCCGCCGAAGGGGGCGCGCGGAGCCCGGAGTAACCATCGATAGCGGACAGGGCAGCCGCCACAGCTTGCGCGGCGGTGAGATCGGCGCGGGCAGGCGCTGCCTGGAGGCCGCTAACGTAGCGGCTGACGAGGAAAGGCTCAAGCTGGGCCACCTTGGGTAGGCTCACAGTGATGAAGGAGCCGGATACTGGCAGGCCGTTGAACGTCTGCTGGTAGCGGACGTGCTGCCCGCTGGGGCTCTCGCGGACGCTCAACAAACGGAGATCCCCGATGTCCGGACGAAGGCCCAGGGTGACGGCGTTGTCGCGTAGATACTGCTCGGCCCGGGCACGCGGGTCAGCGGGCTGCGAGGCGACCTCGGTGCCCTCACCGAACAAGGCGAGGGCGAGGCCGGCCAGCGCAACTATTAAAGGAATAGCGCTGCGGCGCAAGCCGCGATGAAAGTTCATGGGGCTCCGGCAATAATTATCGCTGGCGGGCGGGGGCGTTACTGCTATTCTAGCGCACTTCGGCTGATCGCGAAGCGTTGACCTTGTGGCTGAGGAGAAGGCTCAGCGCGCGAACCTCCATGGCGGAGTGGCCGATGCCGTCTAAGGTGGTAGGTTCACCTCGATGAGGAGTATCTCCCCGGTGTCCGGGCGGGCGTCATCTGGCCCGTCCGCGCCGCTGGCGAGCGTGAAGAAGGCCGGCGTCTCACCTTCGACTGAGGGCAGAGGGACAAGGGATGCGCCCAGTTCGTCGTCCGCCTGTGCGCCCACCACGGTCAGCACCTGAACGGAAACGCCCAAAGTCAGTGAGCCGCTGAGCCCGGCACCGCCGGGGACGAGGTAGACGGCGCCGGCGGTGCGGCGCTCCAGAGGGCCGATGGCGGTTGACAGGAGGATATCGGCGACGCCGTCGCCGGTGAGGTCGGACAGTGAGAGCGATGAGGGGACCAGATCCCCTGGCTTAGCGCCGTACACTGCTGCCCCCGGGGGTGTCGTGGCGAGGTCGACCTTGTCCTCGAGGTCACGGTGGCCGAACATCACGATGGCCGCTCCAGATGCCGAACCGGCCGCCGCAGGGTTATCGGCCACACGTGCGCCGACGACTATGTCGTCAACGCCGTCGCCGTTGACATCGGCAGTGGCCAGGGGATGTCCCAGGGCGTTCCCTGCTGCGGCGCCGAGGATGACCGAATCCTGCTCCTCCTCGGCGATGAACAGCCGCCCGCTGAGGTCTTCACGGCCCAGGAAGACGTAGACGGCGCCGGCGGCGATGCTTTCGCCTTCTGCGAGGTCGGTCTGGGGCGCGCCCACGATGATGTCGTCTATGCCGTCGTCATTCACATCCCCGCTGGCTACAGCGCCGCCAAACTGGCTGAAGCGCTGGTTTCCGGTCGCCGTGAAGTCCTGTTCGCCAAACGTGGTGTTGCGCTCTCCCGATAGTGATGGGGAGCCGAAGATGACGTATATCTCGCCCGTTTCGGTGCGCGGGCTCCCCGGCCGGGAACCCACCGGCCGGCCGGCGAAGGGCGCTCCCAGGATAAGGTCAGTGATCCCGTCGCCGTTGACGTCGCCTGCGGCAAGCGCGTCGCCAACCCGGCTGAACCCCTCGGCGCCGGTGACTACAAAGTCCTGGGGATCATCCCCAAGGTCGAAAGTGCCGCTCAAGTCGGGAGAGCCGAAGAAGACGTAGATGCGGCCCTGGTCTGTGCGGGGATCTGCTCCGGCGGTAACGCCGGGGGCCCCTACGATAACGTCGTCGATGCCGTCGGCGTTCAGGTCCGCGGCCAGGACCGTCGTTCCCAGGTTGTCCCCGGCGCTGACGCCGTAGATGGTGGTCGCCTGGTCGTCTTCGGCCAAGTCCAGGGTAGCCGGCCGTTCGTCGCGGCCGTACAGTATGTATGCTTCGCCGGCCTCCTTACGGGCGTTGTCCGGCCCATCGGCGAAGGCGGCGCCAATGAGCAGGTCCGGCCTGCCGTCAGCGTTGAAGTCGCCGCTGGCCAGCGCGCTGAAGCCGTTGGGAAAGTCGCCGCTGTCGATGCCGTAGATGGTAGCGGCGGCGCTTTCTGTGGCCAGGTCTAGAGCCCTGGCGATGGTGGTAGTGCCCGCGGGCGTGGGTGCCATGCTGGTCGCCGTCGGGGTGGGCTGGAGCGGCGTGGGTGAAGCGTTGGCGTCCTCATCGCCGCCGTTGCAGCCCGCCAGGGAGACGGCGAGGAGCGCCAGCGTGATGGCGGCCGTCGGGGACAGCCTCCTCAGCCGGACCGCCACTGTCGAAAATCGCGTGATGGTGTACATAGGCAGTGCGGGAGCAGGTATATGGTAGTGTCCGTCCCGCCATAAGGTCAATTGTTCTAGACCCCCTCTGAGGGCCGGTGATATAATTCTGGCTAGGTGCGGCGACGCATTCCACATGATTATCGGGGATTGCAGGATCTACTCATGGCGCGGGTGCTGGTAGTCGAGGACGAGCCGAACATCGCGGAGTTCATCCGGCGTGGGCTCACCTATAAAGGGTATGAGGTTGATGTTGCCCACACGGGTGAGGAGGCGCTGGATCTGGCCTGGGAACGGCCGGCTGACCTGGTGATTCTGGACCTGATGCTGCCTGGCATAGACGGCATTGAGGTCTGCCGTCGTCTCCGCGCCGCGGGCGACGTGGCCATCATAGTGTTGACGGCCCGCGACAAGATAGACGACAAGGTTGAGGGTTTAGAGGCGGGCGCCGACGATTACGTGACTAAGCCCTTCGCCTTTGAAGAGCTGTTGGCCCGCGTGCGCGCCGCTCTCCGCCCAAGGTCCCCGGCCAGAGACGAGGTGCTGAAAGTAGGCGATCTGGTCATCAGGTCGGCCAGCCGAGAGGTGCACCGGGGAGATCGCGAGGTTCGGCTCACCGCCCGGGAGTATGACCTGCTGGAGTTTCTGGCCCGTCACGCCAACACGGTAGTGAGCAAGGAGACTATCTTCGAGAAGGTCTGGGGCTACGATTATGAGGCCGAGTCCGACGCGCTCAAGGTCTACATCAGCTACCTGCGCCGTAAGCTCAACGATGAGGGCGAACCGGACCTGATCCACGCTGTCCGCGGGGTCGGCTACATTCTCAAGGCCTGACATGTCCCTTAGCATCCGCTGGCGGCTCGCCATCGGGATAGTCTTCGCCTTCGCAACCACGCTCGTCATCGTCCTTGTGACGGCGCACCTGTTTCTTCAGCAGTCCCTCATTTCGGACCTTGATGCTCGCCTCTCCCGAGACGTGGAGCGGGTGCTGGCCCAGGTCATCCTGGCGGGATCGGTGGACGACTCCCAGGGGCTCCAGGAGATTGTGGAGCAGAATTCCCTGACGACGTCCGATTCCCCCTTTATCACCGTCCTTCGGGGCCCAAGCGGAGACGTACTGGCGGCGCCCTCTGGCATTGACACCAGGCTTCTCGACTTGAGCCTCGAAGAACTGGACGCTGTGCTCGAGGGTGGCTCCCTGAGTCGCGAAGTGGCACTGACCGGCGGGCGGGAGTTCCGGGTCCGCACTTCCGGCCTGATCGTAGACGGCCAGGTCGTCGGCATCGTCCAGGCGGGGGAAACCACGGCGACGGCTACCCGCCCCCTCGATACCCTCGCACTGATCCTGGTCCTGGAGGGTGTTGCTGGCGTCGTCGCCGCCCTGATGATAGGCTACTGGCTCTCCCGAGGGGCGATTAAGCCGCTGGAGGACGTCATCGACGTCGCCGCTGAGATCGAGGCTTCGGACCTTCACCGCCGCATCAACGCTCGAAGCCGCCCCTCCGAGGTGCAGCGGCTTGCCGACACCTTTGACGCGATGCTCGAGCGTCTGGACAGGGCTTTTCAGGCCCAACGCAACTTTCTGTACGACGCTTCCCATGAACTGCGGACGCCACTCACCGGGTTGCGGGGGAACATTGACGTGCTTCTCATGGACGACCGTCTGGACCAGGACACCCGCGAGCAACTGGAGCGCATGTCTGCTGAAGCGGCGCGGCTTACACGTCTGACGAACAACCTGCTCTACATGGCTTCGGCTGAGGCCGGCCGGGAGGTGGAGCGCCGGCCGGTGGACCTGGACGTGCTCTGTTTGGAAGTATGCCGGCAGACGCAGCACCTGCGGCGTGACGTCGTAGTCCAGCTGGGCAGGGAGGATCAGGTGACGGTGTTGGGTGAGCGAGACCTGCTCAAGCAGCTGATCCTCAACCTCATGGAGAACGGGATCAAGTACGTGCCCTCTGGGGGGAAAGTAACCCTATCGGTATGCAAGATCGATGGGCAGGCTCAGATCACTGTCCAGGACAACGGCCCCGGTATTGATCCCGAAATCCTCCCTCATATCTTCGAGCGGTTCTACCGGGGTGATAACCGGTCCGGTAGCGGGGCAAGAAGCGGCATTGGCCTGGGTCTGGCCATCGCCGATTGGATAGTGCGCTCCCACGGAGGGCGCATTGAGGTGGAGACCGAGGTCGGTCGCGGAAGTACCTTCCAGGTCACGCTTCCCGCGGGGGAGGAGATCGTCGAGGACGCCTCGAAACCGCCATCCGCACCCTCGTCGTGAGGGTTTCGCTGCTCTGTTGAGCGGGGAGCCTGCCCGCGCCACACTAAGGGGCGCAGGTCAGCCCAAAGGACAGCTTGAACCCCGGCACAAGGTCGCTGATGTTGATGGCTCCATCCAGGTTGAGGTCATAGCGGGGGTCATAGCGGGGGTCTGACGCGTCCGTGGCTCCGAAGGCCTGCTTGAAGCCGGGCAGAAGATCGATCACGGTGACGGTCTGATCATCGTTGAAGTCCGGCGGCCAGTCAGAGGGGCTGAGGCCGTCCTCGCAGGCCATCATCGGATTGGTGCCGACGAACTCCTCGACGACGGTCGAAAAGCCGTCGCAGTCATCATCGCCGACGGTTATGGGCAAGGCCGAGCCACACGCGGACAGGGCGAAGTCGATGCCGGAAGTGTCGGCGCCATCGGTAACCGCGATGGGCGAGGCGAGGGAGGCGTCGACCGTATTGTCGTAGTACTCAGAGGCGAAGCCGGTGACGGAGGCGAAAAGCCGATACGAACCGGCGGGCAACCCCTCAATAGTATAGGTGCCGTCGGCACTCGTGGTTGCCAGGGCGAAGGCGCAACAGCCCTCGAACAGGAGGGCGTCCACGGAAGCCCCGGCAATGGGGTTCCCCACTTCGTCCTCGACTAGACCGCTGATACTGCCGCCCATCAGCAGCGCGAAGTCGATAGACGGGGTGACCGTTCCCTCCGCGACGGCGACAGGAGTGGCAGCGGTAAGATCGGACGTGTTGTCGTAGAACTCTCCGCTCAGGCTGGTGGGGGATGTGAAAGCGAATACGCGATACGAGCCGGGGGCGAGGCCAAGGATAGTGTAGACGCCGTCGGGCCCGGTGGTAGCGCCGCCGTTGGAGCAGCAGCCATCCACAAAGGAAGCTTCCACGAATACGCCTTGCAAGGGGTTGCCTATTTCGTTGGTTACCAGGCCGCTGATGCCGCCGCCGGTAGAAAGCTCAAAGTCGATGTTCGGCGTGTCGGCGCCGCTTGTGACCGCGATGGCTGTGGCCAGGGCAAAGTCGATGGTGTCGTCGTAGAGTTCGAACACAAAGCCGGCTGCGGCGGCTGCGACGCGGTAGTTGCCAGGCGCTAGCCCCCCGATGGTGTAGTCGCCATTGGTGTCGGTGATGGCGCTACCGTCGCTGCCACCGGTTATCGGCTGGGCGTTCAGGCCTGCCCCTTGTATGGGGTTGCCGGCCTCGTCCGTGACCCTTCCGCTAATGCTGCCATCGGCGGCGTTGGCAGGCGCACCTGTCGAAACCAACAGCGAAAGCAGCGCAAGCGCCAGCGCGATCGCTACACGAACGAATCTCAAAGCCGCACCTCCGGAGACGTATGGGCGAGCGGTGGC
>CBDURB010000047.1:0-8390 GCA_965369585.1 uncultured bacterium | reverse complement strand
ACGGACTCGCTGGTGGAGGGCGTCCACTTCCTGCCGGAGCGCACGCCGTGGAGCGATCTGGGGTGGAAGGCGCTGGCGGTGAACGTGAGCGACATCGCGGCGATGGGGGGCAGCCCCGAGTTCGCGCTGGTCACCCTGGCGTTGCCGCCGGAGACGCCTGTCGAGGATATCGATGGGCTGTACGCCGGGATGCAGGAGTGCGGCCGCGAGTACGGCGTGGCCATCATCGGTGGGGATGTGGTGAGGGCGTCCCAGGTGATGATAAGCGTGGCCGTCATCGGGCACGCGGAGTTGGACGCCGAGGGGCGGCCGCAGCTCATGCGGCGGGACGCGGCGAAAGCCGGATTCGTGATCGCCGTCACCGGCAGCCTGGGCGACTCCGCCGCCGGCCTCAAGCGCCTGAAGGAGGGCGCTCCCGCGGACGACGTGCTGGTGCGCGCCCACCTGCGACCGAAGCCGCCGCTGGCGGCGGGGCGGCAGGCCGTCCGCCTGGAGGTGCCCTGCGCCATCGATGTGTCCGACGGGCTGCTGCAGGACCTGCGCCACATCTGCGACCTGTGCGAGCTGGGGGCGGTGGTTCGGGCCGACGCGGTGCCGCTGAGCCAGCAACTGCGCAGCGCCTACACCGCTGAGGAGGCGCTGGCGCTCGCCTGCGGCGGCGGCGAGGACTACCAGCTCGTATTTATCGCGCCCCAGGAGACGATGCGCCTCCTGCGGGCCTCGGCGCAGGTGCGAGTCACCGTCATCGGCGAGATGGACGAGCAGCCGGAGCGGCGGCCCCGCCTCATTGACGCCTCGGGCAAGGAGATCAAGCTGCCCGAAGCGGGTTGGGACCACCTGCGGGCGTGAGTAAGCCTGCCCTGAGCGAGGCCGAGGGTACGGCTCGCTTCGCCAGCCGCGGTCCCGGCGAGACGCGCCGCCTGGGCGCGCGGTTAGGACGGCTGCTGCGGCCGGGGGACACGGTGCTTCTCTCCGGTGACCTGGGCGCGGGGAAGACGGTGTTCGTGCAGGGGATCGCCCGCGGCATGGGGTTCAAGGGGTCGGTATCGTCCAAGTCGTTCGTGCTGATGGGCGAGTACCAGGGGCGTGAGTTCAAGCTGTACCACGCTGACCTCTTCCGGCTGGAGGCGCCGGAGCAGGCCGAGGAGCTGGCGATGGAGGAGTACTGCGAAGACGGAGCGCTGGTGGTCGAGTGGCCGGAGCGCGCTCCGCACGTCTTCGCGCCGGATAGCCTTCGCGTACGGTTCGAGGTGAGCGGGGAGCGCACTCGCGGCCTGGTTCTGGAGGCGGGGGGCGAACGGGGGCGCTATCTGGTGGAGCGTCTGACCGCCGATGCAACGCCGGTACGGAGTCGGAGACGCTGACGTGGAGCTCTCCATCGACACCGCCTCCGAGACCGCCTCCGTGGCGCTGTCCCGTGAAGGCGTTCTGGAGGCGGAGGTCACCTGGCGCTGCCGTCGCAAACACACTGTGGAGCTGCTGCCAACCATCGAGCTGCTGCTGTCCCAGGCGGGGGCCACGAAGCGGGAGCTGACCACCATCTTCGCCAGCATAGGGCCGGGGATGTACACGGGGTTGAGGGTGGGCGTGAGCACCGCCCAGGGGCTGGCTTACGCCCTCAAGCTGCCGGTGGTCGGGATCGGGCGGCTGGAGCTGGACGCCTATCAGCACGCCGCCTTCCCGGGCCGGATCGTGGCGGTGCACCGCGCCGGGCGGGGTGAGCTGGCCTGGGCCGCCTACCGGTCGCGCCCGTGGCGGCAGGTCACGGCTCCCCGTCTGGACTGGCCCGCTGACCTGGTAGCCGCCAGAGGCGGACGGGGCAGGTCGCTGTTCTGCGGCGAGGTGGACGATGAGCTGGCGGCGGCGATAGCGGAAGCTCTGGGCGACAGGGCGGTCATCGCGGCCGAGGCGGCCTCGGTCAGGCGGGCCGCCTCGCTGGCGGAGCTGGGGTACCGGCGTCTGGCCGACGGCGAGGGGCAGGGCCCGGAGGCGTTGCGGGTGATCTACCTGCGCCCGGCGGCGATCGTCCCTCCAAAACGCTAGCCCGTAACGGCGCCGGTGCTACAATAGGGCGCAACGTGGAACGCACCCTCGTCCTCATGAAGCCGGACGCGATGCAGCGCGGCCTCGCCGGCGAGATCCTGTCGCGGCTGGAGCGTCGCGGCCTTCGTATCGCCGCCCTGCGCCTGTTCCAGATGGACGAAGCGATGGCCCGCCGCCACTACGGGGAGCACGAGGGCAAGCCGTTCTACGAGGGGCTCATCTCCTACATTACCGCCTGCCCGATTATCGCCGCCGTCTTGGAAGGCAGCGATGCCGTGGAGGTCGGCCGCAAGACGATAGGGGCCACCAATCCCGCTGAAGCCGAGCCCGGCACTATCCGCGGCGATCTGGCGCTGGAGACCGGCCGAAACCTGATCCACGGCTCCGACTCCCCGGAGTCCGCGAAGCGGGAGATCGCCCTCTTCTTCCGCGAGGACGAGCTGCACTCCTACGCTCGGGACGTTGACCGGTGGCTGTTCGAGGTTTCGGACTGAGGGCGGGCTGAGCGGACGCTACTGTACCCGTAGCAGCGGCGTCGCATCGTGCCACAGCGCTTCCAGGTCGTAGTAGCTGCGCTCCTCCTGGCCGAACAGGTGCACGATGACGTCTCCGTAGTCCAGGAGCACCCAGCCGGAGGCGGCTTCGCCCTCGCGGCCCATCGGCTTTAAGCCGTCCGGTGACAGCTCTTCGTCCACGGACTCCAGCATAGCCTTAAGCTGGCGCACGGATTGGGCGCTGGCGAGGACAAAATAATCGGCGAAGGACGCCACCTTGCTGATGTCCAACAGCAGAACGTCCTCCGCCTGCTTATCCGCCAGGATATCTACGATCTTGCGAGCCAGCGCGCCTGCTTCCAGGTGTCTCTCCTCACACGCCCTGCTATCTGTGGGAGAAGTATTATAGCATGTAAGCGGTAGAACAATGGGGTTCCATTCCCTTCCTGTTTCGGGTTTCTGTAGAGACGTGCGGGACACATAGGCCTCTCGCTGACCGGCGCCTGCGGATTCTTCTGCTCGACGTACACGCCAGACCTTCAGCTCAACCTCTCTCCCGTCTGAGAACTTGGACCGACGTCCGGTTCGTGGCGCCGAGACGAGCTTCAGCGATGGGTGTTTTTGGCTTTTGTCAGGCATTACCCCACAGCGCTCAGGCTTTTCCCGACAGACACTCGGTATCCAGTGTTCTATGTTGAATCAGGATACTCCCGTAGGAGTGCCTTAGTTGGGCTGGTCCACCCTGCGGGAGGGTGTCATCAGTGGCCAGCATATCAATTCGCCAACCTGTAGATTCCGCGGCCGTCCGGATTCCCGTTGGCCAAGTATACGTAATTCCTGAGCGCTGCAAGGGCTGCCGCTTCTGCATTGAGTTCTGTCCGGAGCAGGTGCTGGCGGAGTCCGAAGGCATGAATTCCAAGGGCTACCACTACCCCGTGGTGGCCGAGGGGAAAGAGCAAGCCTGCGTTGACTGCGATTTCTGCAAGCTGGTCTGCCCGGAGTTCGCTATCTACACGGAGGAGATGTGATGGTAGCCGCTCTGGAGGAGCGTACCCTCACCGGGCAGCACTTCATGAACGGCGATATGGCCTGCGCGGAAGGCGCGCTGGCCGCTGGCTGCTCCTTCTTCGCGGGCTATCCTATCACCCCCTCGACTGAGATCGCCGAGCGTCTGGCCCGCCGCCTCCCGAAAGTCGGGGGCCGCTTCATCCAGATGGAGGATGAGCTGGCCTCCATGGCCGCCATCCTGGGCGCTTCCTGGACCGGCGCCAAGGCCATGAGCGCCACCTCCGGCCCCGGCTTCAGCCTGATGATGGAGAACATCGGCCTGGGGATGATGACGGAGGTCCCCTGCGTAGTGGTGAACGTTCAGCGGGGTGGGCCCTCCACCGGCCTGCCTACCCTGGTGAGCCAGGCCGACGTGATGCAGGCTAAGTGGGGCTCCCACGGTGACTACGAGCCCATAGCTTACTCACCCTCGTCTCCTCAGGAGATGTTCGACTTCACCGTCAAGGCCTTCAACGCCGCCGAGCGCTATCGCATCCCTGTCTTCGTGCTGGCCGACGAGGTCGTGGGCCACATGACGGAACGGGTTACCATCCCGTCTGCTGTCAAGGTGAACATCGTGGACAGGAAGCGCCCGCCGGCCCCGGACGACGGCTACCTGCCGTACGCTCCGGACGAAGACTTGGTGCCCCCCATGGCGCGTGTCGGCGAAGGCTACGGAATGCATGTGACGGGGCTGACCCACGACGAGAGGGGGTACCCCACGGGCGACCCCCTGGTGCACGACCGCCTGGTGCGCCGTCTGAGCCGAAAGATCCAGATGCACGCCGATGAAATATGCGAGTTCGAGAAGTTCCATACCGATGACGCTGATACTATCGTCATCGCCTACGGAGCGACCGCCCGCGCGGCCCGACACGCCGTCCTGACCGCTCGCGAAAGGGGCATTCGCGCCGGCCTGTTGCGCCTGATCACCCTCTGGCCCTTCCCCCGCGGTGTGGTGAAGGAGCTGGGCAATACCGCCCGCCGCTTCATCGTCGCCGAGATGAACCTGGGCCAGATGTCGCGCGAGGTGGAGCGCTTCACGCGCCTTCCCGTCGCCTGGGTGACCCACGCCGGCGGGGCCATCCTCCCGCCAGAGCTCATCGTCAGGGCCATCATTGAGGCCGAAGAGTGAGCAAGGAGATCCTCGTCGATGCCCATCCCCTGGACGGTCTCCTGCGGGCGGACCGCCTGCCCCACATCTGGTGCCCGGGCTGCGGCCTGGGCTCCATAATGGCCTGCCTGGCCAACGCCATCACCCAGTCCTCCACCGTCACCGATAAGCACGTCGTCGTATCCGGCATCGGCTGCACAGGCCGCGTTGCCGGATACCTGAAGGTAGACTCCTTCCACACAACCCACGGGCGTGCCATCCCCTTCGCCACGGGCCTGAAGCTTGCCAATCCGGAACTGAAGGTCACCGTGATCAGCGGCGATGGCGACCTGTTCGCCATCGGGGGCAATCACTTCATCCACGCCGCCCGCCGCAACGTCGATATCAACATCATCTGCGTTAACAACTTCAACTATGCGATGACCGGCGGCCAGGTTGGCCCCACGACGCCTGAGGGCGCCAAGACCACCACCACGCCTTACGGCAACGCCGAGCCCTCCTTCAACCTGCCCCATCTCGCGACCACTTTGGGCGCCGTCTTCGTCGCCCGCTGGACATCCTTGCACGTCCGCCAGCTGGAGCAAACGATGCGCCGGGCCATGGAGAAGGATGGCTTCACATTCATCGAGGCGCTCTCTCCCTGCCCGGTCGGCTTTGGCAAGTCCAACGACATCGGCGATGGGCTGGACGAGATGTGGCTCTACCGCCGAAACTGCGTCATCGACCCGGACGTCGATCTCTCCCTAGCCGAGATCGACATGCGGCACGAGTCCAACATCGTTCTGGGGAACTTCGTGGACATAGAGCGGCCGGTGTACGGCGCCGGGGGAGGTCAGGAGTAGATGCGACAAGAGGTGCGGCTGGCCGGCTTCGGCGGTCAGGGGATTATCCTCGCGGGCCATATACTGGGGAAGGCTGCCGCTCTCTATGACGGCAAGGAGGCCGTGCTCACCCAATCCTACGGCCCTGAAGCCCGAGGCGGCGCCTGCGCCGCCGAGATCCTCATCAGCGACGACTCTATCGACTACCCGATGGTGTCCAACCCCAAGTTTCTGATGCTCATGTCGCAGGAGGCGTTCAACAAGTACGGCTCGGCCGTGGCTGAGGGCGCCCAACTGGTCGTAGATACGGACCTGGTGGAGAGCGCCAGCGAAAAAGACTGGCTGCGCCACATCCCGGCCACACGGATGGCCGAGGAGATGGGCAATCGGATGGTGGCCAACGTCATCATGCTGAGCTTTCTCTGCGCTACGACCGGGGTGGTCAGCCGCGGAGCGCTGGAGGAGTCGATCCGCACCACCGTCCGCCCGGCCTTCGTGGAGCTGAACCTGCAAGCATTCTCGCGCGGCTTCGAACATGCGTCGATAGGAGCTAAGGCATGAGCGATTCCGTGCTCATCATCGGTGGCGGCATCGCCGGCGTCCAGGCGGCGCTGGACCTGGCCGAGGCCGGCGCCAGGGTGATGCTGGTGGAGAAGGGGCCGTCCATCGGCGGCAAGATGGCGGCTCTGGACAAGAACTTCCCGACACTGGACTGCTCCGTCTGCATTGAGGCTCCGAAGCTTTCGGAAATCGGCGAGCACCCCAACATCGAGGTGCTGAACAACGCCGAAGTCGTGAAAGTGGATGGCAAGGCCGGCGCCTTCCGGATAGCCATCCAGCAGCAGGCCGGTTTCGTGACCAGTGAGTGTACCCGCTGCGGCGAGTGCGAGCCCGTCTGCCCCGTAGTCCTGCCCAACGAGTTTGACGCGTCCATGGCCTCCCGCAAAGCGGTGTATACTCCCTTTCCCCAGGCCACGCCCGGGGCCTACGTCATCGACATTGAACACTGCCTGAACGAGCCGCCCAACTTCTGGCCCTGCCACCGCTGCGCTGAGGCCTGTCCGCCGCAGTGCATCGACTTCTCCATGCCCGTCGAGAAGCAGCTGCAACGGGAGGCCGGCGCCATCATCGTGGCCAGCGGTTTCGACAACATCGACCCCTCTCTGCTGGGCCAGTACGGCTACGGCGCCCACCCGGACGTACTCACCGGCATGGAGTTCGAGCGGCTCCTCACCTCCGCCGGGCCCACCGGCGGCGAGATCGTCCGCCCTTCAGACGGGAAGCATCCGAAGAGCATCCTGTTCGTCCTCTGTGTGGGCTCCCGCGACCGCCGCTTCTACCGCTACTGCTCACGCTTCTGCTGCATGTACTCCATCAAGCACGCCTTCCAGGCCCTGGACCACGGTGTCAAGGACGTAACTGCCCTCTATATGGACGTGCGGGCCTACGGTAAGGGCTTCGATGCCTTCTGGCAGCGGACTGAGCAGGCAGGGGCGAAGTTCATCCGCGGCAAGCCGGCGAGGATTGATGCCGACGGCGACAAGCTGTCGGTACGCTTCGAGGACACGGAGACGGGGCGCATCGAGACCAAGCGGGCGGACATGGTGGTGCTGGCCACCGCCGTCCGGCCTCCGGATGGCCTGGCGCAGCTGGGCCGGACTCTGGGCTTGGACACGGCCGAGGATGGCTTCCTGCGGGCCGAGGAGGTTCCAGCCGGCCTCGTAGGTAGCAGCCGCCCGGGCGTCTACCTGGCCGGTTGCGCCGGCGGGCCGAAGGACATACCGGACACCGTGGCGGAGGCGAGTGCGGCAGCGGCCGCCTCCCTGATCCATCTAGACCAGCGCTCCTGGCCCCAGCCCGAGGCCGGCGAACCCATAACGGACCTGGACGAACCGCGAGTCGGCGTCTTCGTCTGTCACTGTGGCAGCAACATAGCCGGGACGGTCGATGTGCCAAGGGTTGTGGAGTACGCTCGCGCCCTCCCCAGCGTCGTCTACGCCCAGGACCAGAAGTTCTCCTGCGCCGGCAACACCCAGGCTGAGATCGTGGAGCGCATCCGCGAGAACAAGGTCAACCGGCTGGTGGTAGCCGCCTGCTCCCCCAAGACGCACGAGGGCACGTTCCGGCGGGTCTGCTTCAAGGCCGGTCTAAATCCTTACCTCCTGGAGATGGTGAACCTGCGCAACCAGGATTCCTGGGTTCACAAGGGGGATAAGGACGCCGCCACCTTCAAGGCGCTGGACATGGTGAGGATGGGGGTGGAGAAGGCCGCCCTCCTAACACCGCTGGAGCCGACCAAGCAGCCCATGGTGCAGGCGGCGCTGGTGATCGGCGGGGGCATCGCCGGCATGGTCGCGGCGGCGAACCTGGCGCGGCAGGGCTATGAGACGCACCTGCTGGAGCGCGAACCGGAGCTGGGCGGCCTGCTGCGGCACCTGGACGAGATATCCCCCTCCGGCCTGAATGCTCACGACCTGCTGAAGCGGCTGCGGGCGGACGTCCTCCGCTCCAAGGTCAAGGTGCACCTCGGCGCTGAGATCGAGCACATCGGCGGACACATCGGCAGCTTCGAGGCCCGCCTCTCGGACGGCGAGGAGATACGGGCCGGCGCCGTGATCCTGGCCATGGGCGCCCGTCCTTATCAGCCGGAGGAGCTGGGATACGGTTCGCACACCGGTGTCATCACTAACCTGGAGCTGGAGGGTCGCTGGGACGACCTGCCCGGCGAGAGGGTGACAGTCATCGGCTGCGTCGGCTCCCGCCGCGACGGCGCGGGCTGCTCCCGCTACTGCTGTGAATCGATGGTCGGCCAGGCTCGGCGGTTGCGCCGCATGGGCAAGAAGGTGCGGGTCCTGTACCGCGATATCCGTA
>CBDURB010000046.1:0-8484 GCA_965369585.1 uncultured bacterium | reverse complement strand
CCGAAAAGGCATCAACGCCTACAACTTCGCCAGGCGCGTGGCCGCTTCCGACGCCGACATGGAACTGATGCACCCGAACCGCTCCAAGATGGTCCAGATCGCCCTCGATGTGATGCCGTTCCAATCCGACGAACGCCTGAAAGCTATCGACTTAGGCGTCGGCACCGGCTACTTCACTGACAGATTTCTTGAGGCGTTTCCCCAGTCGAAAGTCCACGGGCTTGACGGCGCAGAGGCCATGGTTGAGTTGGCGAAGGAGAGGCTGGGTGGCCGAGGAAAGAATGTCGACTTTCGGATTGGAGATTTCCGCGACCTAGGCAAGCTTTTCGCCGGCGTCGGGGGTATCGATGTCGTTTACTCATCTTACGCCCTCCATCATCTCACCCGGGACGAGAAAGCGTCAGCGGTTAGGGATGCTGTGTCCCTATTGCACCCGGGAGGTTGGCTTATGAACGCCGACATCATCGCCTCCGACACGCCGGATGTGGAAAAAAGGATCCAAGATATCCGGGTAGGCGGAATCGTCGAGCGAGCGCGAGGCGTCGATCCACGCTTCGTCGATCATGAGTCGACTCGGCGCTTTCTTGACGAGCTTGAAGCGAAGGAAGGCGACCAACCCCTGACGCTGAAGGAGGATTTGGGAGTCCTGCGAGACGCGGGGCTTCACGATGTGGCCGTTTTCTGGCTGGAATATAGGGAGGCCGTAATTGGTGGGTGGAAGTAGGAGGACTCGCCTCGTGCTAAACGGCGTTCTTTCTGCTTAGGCATCTGGCCCTAGCGCCGGCGCCTGGCTCCGCCTGGCGACCTGAAGGTCGCCCCTACACCGGCGGGCTCAGGACGACCCTTCGACAAGCCCAGGGTGAGCGGTACGCCCCAGGTTAGCTGCGCCGCTCCAGCACGTAGTCCGTGAGGCCGTAGAGGGCCTGGCGGGCCGCGCCGTCAGGGAGCACCGATAGCGCCTCGTGGGCGCTGGCGCAGAAATCTCGGGCCATCTTGTAGGACTCCTGCGGTATGTCGGAATCACGGATCGCCTCGACAGCGGGCGCCAGCAGCTCCTTGCCGGGGCTCGCGAGGAACTTCTGGACTGGGTTATCTTCGGGATAGCGATCCATGAGGATGAGCGCGGGGAGGGTGAGCGTACCCTGCATGAGGTCACTGCCCACCGGCTTGCCCATCTCCGCCTCGTCGCCGGTCAGGTCCAGGATGTCGTCTACGATCTGGAACGCCATGCCGAAGTTGTGCCCGTAGACGCGCAGCGCCTCGATCCACTCCTCCGATTCCTGGGCCACGACCGCGCCGCCCTGACAGGCGGTGGCGAACAGCGACGCCGTCTTGCCGCCGATCCGCTGGAGGTAGTCGCGCACCGTCTGCCGGCTGTCGTAGGCGGTCAGGTCCTGACCGATCTCGCCTTTCGTCATCATCATCAACGTCTGCGAGAAGAGGCGGATGACGCGGATGTTGCCGGTAAGCGCCACCTGGTCAGCAGCGTGGGCGAACATGTAGTCGCCCAGCATCACGGTAGTGGCGTTGTGGAGGGTGCTGTTCGCAGTGGGCCGGCCGCGGCGGGTAGCGGCGTTGTCGATGACGTCGTCGTGAACGAGGGAAGCCGTGTGCAGAAGCTCAACGGAGGCGGCGAGCGGCACCAGAAGGTCGAGGTCGTACTTGCCGAAGCGTCCGCCAAGGAGGGTGAGGGCGGGGCGCAAGAGCTTGCCGCCGCCGGCCAGCACGATGTCCAGCATCTCCGCCAGGGGGGCGTAGTCTACCTGCTTGAGGGAGTCGAACGTGGCTTCCACGAGGGCGATGTCCTCCTGGACGGGGCCGTAGAGCAGGTCTGTCCTCACTTGACCTCCTCGTTCTGCGGCGGCAGCTCGGCGCCGGTGATGTCGCCCAGGCCGAACAGCCAGGCGGTGGCTATCGCCGTACGCTCGGCGACGGTCTGTACGCTGTCGCCGCGTAGCTCGGCGATGCGGGCCACGGTGTCCGGCAGGTAGGCGGGCTCGTTGCGGCGGCCGCGGTGAGGTTGCGGGGTCAGGTAGGGAGCGTCCGTCTCCACGGCCATCCAGCGGAGAGGAATGCCGCCGGCGACGGCGCCAACGCGGTCGGCTTTGGGGTAGGTGCAGGTGCCGGGGATGGAGATCATGAAGCCGATCTGGATGTAACGCAGCGCCAGCATGAGGTCACCGGCGAAGCAGTGCATCACGCCCAGGGGCCGGTCCTTAGGCCAATCCGGCAGCGCCCGCTCCTCGTAGGAGGCGAGGACGTCGTAGGTCTCCCCATCCGCCTCGCGGGAGTGGATGACGACGGGCAGACTGAGACGGCGGGCGAGATCAAGCTGTCGATGGAAGGCGTCTATCTGCGCCTCCGGCGGCGACAGCTTGCGGTAGTAGTCCAGCCCTATCTCGCCTATAGCCACAACCTTCGGCGAGTCCGCCAGCCGCTCCAGCGCGCCCAGAGTGCGGTCGTCCAGGTCCTTGGCATCGTGGGGGTGGACGCCGACAGCGGCGTAGACGTCTGAGTGGGAGTCCGCCAGGTCCACGGCTCGCCAGCTGCTCTCCAGATCGGTGCCGATCACCACGAAGGCGGAGACACCCGCCTGGCGAGCGCGGTCAAGCACCTCGTCACGGTCGGACTCGAACTGCGAGTCCTGTAGGTGACAGTGGGAATCGACGAGCATCTCTACTGCCCTAGCCTCGCTTCCTCCTCCTCAACGATAGCCGGGTCGAGCTTCTTGAACAGCGGCTTCGGCTCCGCCAGGGGCTGTCCAGCCTGCGGTATGACGAACCGCCAGCCGGCGGCGTCCACGGACCCTTCGCTGCCCAGGTAGGCGTGAAGCTGTTGGCAGGTAAAGGGTAAGTAGGGGTAGAGAGCGGTATTCAGGCCGCTGATGACGCCGACGGCGGTGTAGAGCACGGTGGCGCAGCGCTCGCGGTCCTCCTTGATGAGGTTCCAGGGAGCGTTCTCCTCCACGTAGCGGTTGGCCTCCCGCGCCACGACCATCGCCGACTCCAGGCCGGCGCGGAAGCGGCAGAGACCGATGTTCTCGCCCGCCTCAGCTATGGCCTGCTCCGCGCGCGATAGGAGAGCGCTATCGGCGGTGGTCAGCTCGCCGGGGGTGGGCACAACGCGGTCGAAGTTGCGGTAGGTGAAGCTGAGGACGCGGTTCACCAGGTTGCCCCAGGTGGCCACGAGCTCGTCGTTGTTGCGGCGCACAAAATCGCCCCAGGAGAAGTCCGCGTCGGAGGTCTCAGGCATGCTCACGGAGAGGTAGTAACGAAGCGCGTCAGGATCGTAGCGCGATAGGTAGTCGGACACCCAGACGGCGAGCCTGCGGCTGGTGGAGGCCTTGCTACCGCGAACGGTCTGGTACTGGTTGGCGGGGACATCGTAGGGTAGGTTGTACTTCTCGTCGCCCTCGCTGTAGCCCATCAGCATCGCCGGCCAGATGAGGGTGTGGAAGGGGATGTTGTCCTTGCCGATGAAGTAGTAGCTACGGGAGGACGGGTCCAGCCAGTACTCACGCCATTGTTCCGGCTTCCCGGAACGCTCCGCCCACTCCTGGGAGGCCGATAGATACCCGATGACGGCCTCGAACCAGACGTATATTCGCTTACTCTCATAGCCTTCGAGGGGGATAGGGACTCCCCAGTTGATATCGCGGGTGATGGCGCGGTCCTGAAGCCCCTCGTTGAGGATGCCCGTCGTCCAGTTGAGTACGGCTTTGCGCCAGTGAGCCTGTGGGGAGACCCACTCCTTGAGCTTATCGTTGAAGGCGCTGAGGCGGAGGAAGAAGTGCTCCTCCTCCCGCCACTCAGGCGTGGCGCCGCAGATCTTGCAGCGGGGGTTGAGCAGGTCGGGGGCGTTGAGGGTGCGGCCGCAGTTGTCGCACTGATCGCCGCGGGCGCCGTCATAGTCGCAGTGCGGGCAAGTACCCTCCACGTAGCGGTCCGGCAGGAAGCGCTTGTCCTGGGGGCAGTAGGGCAGGAGCATCGTGTCCTGGTAGATATGTCCGCGCTCCAGCAATCGGAGAAAGATGTCGTGGGTGGTACGGGTGTGGTAGTCGGTGCCGGTGGTGGTGAACAGGTCGAAGGTTATGCCCAGCCGCTGCCACGTCTCCAGGAACTCCTGGTGGAAGCGAGCCGCCACCTTTTCCGGGGGCAGCCCCTCGGCCTCGGCGCGGACGGTGACGGGGGTGCCGTGCTGGTCGCTGCCGGAGACCATGAGGACGCTGTTGCCGCGGGCGCGGTGGTAGCGGGCGAAGATGTCGGCCGGGAGGTAGGCGCCGACGATCTGTCCGGTGTGCAGGGAGCCGTTGGCGTAGGGCCAAGCTACGCAGACGAGTATCTTTTCGGACATGGAACCGGTTTGGATTGTAGCATCCCCAGGAGTGAGAGACGACTCAGGGCCCAAGCCGCGGATTTCAGTCCGCGGGGTCAGATACCGCCTCCAGCCACATGCGGTAGACCTGACGGTGAGGTAGGCCGTAACGCTGCGCGACCTCGGCGACGGCACGTTTGGCGGGCTCCCCGTCCGCCCTGCGTTGCTGCAGGTCGCGGCGGACCTCCTCGACGTCGGGCGCAGCGGGGCCGGCGGACCCCTCAACGACGAGCGTGAACTCACCGCGGGGCCTATCGGCGAAGTGCTCCAGCGCCTCGCTGATGGAGCCGCGGAACACCTCCTCGAACAGCTTAGTCAGCTCGCGGCAGACGGCGATGCGACGCTCGCCCCATTCGGCGTGCATATCGGAGAGGCTGCGCAGAAGCCTGTGCGGCGACTCGAAGGCGACTATGGTGCGAGAGTCGTCGCGCAGGGAGGCGAACAGGCGACGGCGCTCGCCGGCACGGCGGGGGAGAAAGCCCAGGTAGGTGAACTGCCGTGTGGACAGGCCGGAGACGGCGAGCGCGGCCGTGACGGCGGAGGGGCCGGGGATAGGCGTGACGGTGAATCCTGCCTCCAGGGCCGCCGTCACCAGGTCCTGGCCGGGGTCGCTGATGACGGGGGTGCCGCCTTCGGAGACGAGGGCGACGTCGCCGTCGCGCAGGGCGACGAGGAGGCGTGGGGTTCGCGCCGCCTTGTTGTGCTCGTTATAGCTGACGAGGCGGGCGCGGATATCGTAGTGGGCGAGCAGCTTGCGGGTGGTGCGGGTGTCCTCGGCAGCGATGAGGGAGACCTCACGCAGGACGCGGAGGGCACGGAGGGTGACGTCCTCCAGATTGCCGATGGGGGTGGCGACGACGTACAGGGTGGGCATCTCGGGGCGATTATAGCGCGCTGGCGGTGGTTTACTCGACGGGCGCACGCAAGGGGGAGGCTTCACGAAGATGGCTCGGATCCTGGCGCTCACTGTGGCTGCCGCTGCCATCCTGCTGGCCTGTAGCGGGGATGACAGCGTAGACATGCCGACGCCGGCCATACCTCTTCCAACCGAGCTTAGCTTGCTTACCGAGGGAAACGGAGGGGGACTGGACCCTGCCACGGTTGCAAGGGTACTCAACGCACCAAACCCGTTCCCGGATGTAGTTGCCACGGTCAACGGCCAGGAGATCAGCGGTACGGGTCTGGCGCACAGGGTTGAGACCCTGAGGATCAACTACGAACGTGAGGCAGGTGGTGTGCCAGACCAGGAGAGCCTTGTGACCGAAGCGCTCGACGCTCTTATCGCCAACGAGCTCCTGGCCCAGGAGGCCGAGGAACGAGGCCTCTGGCCATCTGAAGATGAGGTCGTAGCCCAGGCACAGAGGATGAAGGAGATTATACTCGAGCTTCCGCCAACCTCCCCCCAACGGGAGGCGGCGGAGACCCTGTGGGAGGGGCAAGGATTCAGCATCGATGAGATCGACTCCAATCCCGTGATTCTGCAGGATGTGGCGCGGGCGCTGGCCACCGGTCGTGTCACGTCTGATCTAGGCAGACCCCCTCCTGGTCAATCGCTGGATATCGACGCCGTTAGGGCAGCAATCAAGGATTTCACAGACTCACTTTGGTCCGAGGCTGATATAGCGATCTATGTTTTCGCAACGGCGGAATAAGTGCGCCTAATGGCCCCGGACAGAAACGTCGCGCTAACGATAGGGAAATGATTAAACTCCTTTACCATATAGGCCAAAAACCGTTGACGCCGGTTAGGGCCCGTTGGTATAGTGGTTGAAAACCCCCGCAGGTCCCTTTTCCGAGGCGAGGAATCGTGAGTATAGCAGCTTATCGAGAACTCAGACCCGCCTACGGGTTCGACGAGGTGGCCATCGTCCCCGGCTCCGTCACCGTCAACCCGGAGCTTACGAACGTCCGCTTCGCGCTGGGCGAATTCACGTTCGAGATGCCGATTCTGGCTGCCGCCCTGGACTCCGTGAGCGACCCGCGCTTCGCGGTGGAGATGGGTCAGCGCGGCGGCCTGGCGGTGATGAATCTGGAAGGCCTCCAGTGCCGCTACGAAGACACCAGCGCGGCGATCGCGGAGATCGTCCAGGCCGAACAGAGCGAGTCGGCGGCCGTGATCCAAAAGCTGTACGCAGCCCCCATTCGCGAGGAGCTCATCGGCCGGCGCATCCGTGCGATCAAGGAGAGCGGCGTCGCATGCGCCGTCTCCTGTACGCCCGCCAACACGAAAAAGCTGGCGCCCATCGCCGTGGACGCCGGCGCCGACGTGTTCGTCGTGCAGTCCACGGTCACCACGGCCCGTCACATCTCGCGCAGCCTGCGCGGCCTCATCTTCGAGGAGCTGTGCGCGAACATCCGCGTACCAGTGGTGGTGGGCAACACGGTTAGCTTCGGCGCGGCGAAGGAGCTGATGGAGACCGGCATCTCAGGCCTGCTCGTCGGCGTGGGGCCGGGCGCTATCTGCACCTCGCGCGAGGTGCTCGGCATCGGCGTGCCGCAGGTAACGGCGACGATGGACTGCGCCGCCGCCCGCGATCAGTACTACAGCGAGAGCGGGCACTACGTGCCGATCATCACGGACGGCGGCATGCGCAGCGGCGGCGACATCTGCAAGGCGCTGGCCGCGGGCGCCGACGCCGTCATGCTGGGGTCGGCGTTCGCGCGGACGGAGGAGGCCCCGGCGAAGGGTTACTCCTGGGGGATGTCGACCGGCCACGCGGAGCTGCCGCGGGGCACCCGCATCACCGTCGGCGTGGACACGACGCTGGACCGGCTGCTGTTCGGGCCGACCTCCAATACGGACGGCACGGAGAACCTGGTGGGCGCTATCCGCGCCTGCATGGGCGTCTGCGGCGCCCAGACGATCGCCGAGCTCCACGAGTCGGAGATGGTGGTAGCGCCCTCGATCAAGACTGAGGGCAAGGTCTACCAGCTCAGCCGATAGCTCAACCCCCTACCGGTCCGAAAGCAGGAAGCTCTGCCCGTTGGCTAGTTGCCCACCACACCCTGGGCTGGGCTTTCCCTCGCCACGAGACTGGTCTCCCGGAAGACCAGCGCGCGACCGACGAGTTCTGGTCCTAGAGCCCGATCACCCGTTAGGCGGAGAGGGTGGCCGCGTCCTCGATTAAGACGGAGGGCGAGGTCTAACAGTAGCCTCGACAGGCTTAACTCCCCATAGGATCCTCAGGACCAAGATAGCTGCCGCAACCCCCAGACCCCACAGGATCCAGTTGGTGCCCCCGCCGGCGCCGGCCTGGAAGGTTGTTCCTACGCTTCTTTCCGTTTCCCCGTCAACTCTGGCAGTGGCGTAGACAAGATGAGGACCTTTTTCCAGGCCCAGGACCGTGTAGGACCATTTGCCGGAGGAATCGGCCTCAGTGGAGACGACAACGGCAGCGGGGGAATGGATGTAGATATCGACGACTTCTCCCGGGGGAGCTGTCCCTTCAATGGTGACGGTCTCGGTGTCGTCGGCTGAGTCATCGTCGTCTTCTTGAGAGATATCGTCTACGGATATAGCGTCCGGGTTCTCCGGCAGGTAGGGGACCTGCTCGGATGGTAGCGGGAGGATGACACCTAGAGAGAGGCCGCCCTCCGATTGCGAGACGCGGAAGCAGGCCGCTCCTTCTTCCCTTTCCTCGGGCGTGGGCTGAGATTCGCCCTGGCTGATGGCCTGGAAGCGCTCCTCGCCAACGGCATTGGTGAGGCAGTCGATAAAGGACTTGTCCAGGATTACTTGAGGAGGTGGGCTGATAGGCGTGGGCGCGGAGCCGAAACACTTCTCCGCCTTGTCCCGGTCAGCCAGAGTTGGATTGGCTAACCCTTCAGCGATGGCTCCAATTCGCTCCTCGCCCAAGGCCAGCTTAAGGCACTGAAGGACCTCCGCCTCAATTGCGTGATCGGGAGAGGAGACGACGGTAGGCTGTTCGCGTCCCAGTTTGGCGAAGCAGCTGATACCGAGTTGCTCTTCGACCGCCGTGGGCTGGGATTGACCGGAAGCGATGGCGTCGAAGCGCCCGTCTCCGACCGCTTCGCGCAGGCAACCTTCCAGCCAGGCGTCCAATCCAATGTCAGGTGGAGCCCCAGGCGGAGGGGCGCCATCGTAATCAG
>CBDURB010000045.1:0-8605 GCA_965369585.1 uncultured bacterium | reverse complement strand
GCAGAGATATCTCCGCCCCGACGATCTTGGCCACCGCCCCCATGAAGACGAAGACAGCTATCAACGTGCCGTTTATGTTCAGGTAGCTCCCCATGCCAACCACGAGGCGTCTCACTTCAGGAGTGACTTGAGGGAAATGCTTCTTCACCAGGTACAGGTTGAGCGGTGCGGACAGCGCTTCCGAGGAGGTGGCCCAGAGGAGCGGATAGATCCGGATCCAGTATCTGGTCAGATAATATCTGATTGAGAACCCCTTGACCGCGTATTTCGTCCACGCCAGCCAGCCTATGTGCCATAGAATTGAGCCGAGCCCAACCAGGAAGGCGATCATGAAATAGACGCCGAGTATGCCGGTCCCGGAGTTCGGGTTGAAGGAGACTCCCGCTACCGTCAGGGCATGGAGATCGGCGGAGGCGCCGTTCTCCGCCAGCTCCCCGCCGATCGCCGCCGGCAGCGCGAACAGGTATCCGCCGACGGCGATCATGAAGAACGGGGTCAGGATCAGCAGGTAGCTACCCGCGTGCTCAATGGCGCTGGCTCCCCGGTTCAGAGCTGAACTCAGGGGCGAGTACTTGCGGGAGATCAGGGCCAGCGCGATGGCTCCATAGATGGCCCATAGGTACGGACTGTGGATGGCCGTATCCGCCAGGGAGCCAAGAGAGCCTGTAAGTGCTGAGCCGACGCCTGAAGACTGGTCGGCCAGGACAGGCAGGCCCAGTATAAGCCAGGTGAAGACCGCGGCCCAGATGCAGGCGAGCAATCGCCTAAAGGACAGGGCCAGCAGAGCGTAGCCGGCGATGGCGCCGCTTTTCCTCATGCCGAGAATGTTCGAGACCGTCGGCGCCAGTATCGCGAAGATGACCACCGGCGCGACCCAGGTATAGCCATCGATGAATCTAGACACCATCGTATTGATGCCGTTTGAGAACCGCTCCGAGGAAGCGCCCAGCAACAGACCGATCGCCAAGCCGGAGATAGAGAGCCAGGGGATGAATTTTTCTAGGTTGTCGGAAGCACCCCGGTAGCGGGCCGAGATCCGGCCCAGGGCGCGCCAGAGCATGCCGGCGGACTCTCCCGCCCTGCCGGGCACCTCTGTGATTTCCCACACTTTGGACTTAGTCATTCCTTCCTCCAACCCAGCTTCCTAGGCGAATACAACAGCTCATCTTTGCGAGCTCATCTTTGTGCCCTTGAGCCTCCCCCGAGGACCTCGTGGCTGGCTGCTGTGAGTCCCCCCGCCCGCGCAAAGAAGCCAGTTCTCTGGCTCGGCCCCTTTGCGCGGGCAGGAGACGTGCTATCTTCGGAGGCTACCTCAGCTCCATCACGAGCTTCTGGATCAGAGCCTGTTTCAGGACCGCACTGGATAGAGCTGAGGTCATCAACCACCGCCTGGCGTGGGGATCACTTTCAATGCTGGAAGTGAGTGTGAAGGCGATGTCCTCCGCGAAGCCCTTAGATGTGGCTACCTCCCGGGCCATGACGGCAGCGACTCGTCTCTTAACAGCCTCTGCCAGACTGTTGCGTTCAGCCAGACGCATAGACGGTCAACTCCTTTCGCCGCTCCGTAGGTGAAAACTTCTAGTCGCCCAGCTCCTCTGCCAGCTTCTTAACGAGTCGGCTCCTGAACGCGTTGTTTCCCATCGCTGACTTGATGATCTTGGCCCGGAACTCAGGGTCATCCTCCAGCACGTCGGATAGCTCGTCAGCGATATCCTCGGCTAGGTCGCCAAGCGCATCGGGGTCCTCCATCACGCCCTTCGCGATCTCTTCCACGAGCGCCGGGTCCTTCAGAAGCTGGCGAACGTCGCTCGCCTGAACGTCGATACTCACTTTTGTCACTCCTTTTCCTGTGTAGTTGAACCGATTATTTCCGCCGCTTGGAATCAGTCTGATATATCGATCACCTCCTTCGGATGAAAAGGCTGGCACGCCATGGTTGGCCTTTAGCCAAGTTTCCGAACTACCAACTGGACGACTCGCTGCCTAAATTCCGGGATATTCATCAGAGTCCCTGGCAGAGCGGCGGGACTTGCCGGCTCCCTGGCCGGCTTGCGTTGAGGAGCCGGAGCCGCCTCCTCAACTGCCTCTGCGCTGATTGCCGCCTGTTCAGCAACGGCTGGCCGCTTCTCCTCCACCGCCTCCGCATCGGTAACCGGTGGCTGCTCCGGGATCTTGCTCTCCAGCAGGCCGGGCAGCTGCTCTTCTTCGGGAATTGGCGGCTTCTTGGCCTGTGGCCTCCTAGCCGGCGTCTTCTTGGGCCGCCCCCTTACTCTCTTCCTGCCGCGTCGTCTCGGCCTCTCCTCTACCATTGTTGCTAGCCTCCTTTCTAGGGCTCGATTTCAGGCCCAATGCTCAGTCGTTAAAGTTCATGATTACCAGCTTGACTCCCGGCCCTAGCTCGCGCGTTTCGTCATACCGCAGCAGAGACTCGATGTTGGCGTATTTGGGCGACTTTTCCCGAATGTCAATCCGGCCATCGGCCGCCGCTGAGCCCTCCGCCTGCTCGTCCGTGTCCCCGGCTCGCGATGACTGCGCTTGGTTTCGCATTCTCCTGGCCAGATTCAACAGAGTTTCCGGGCCGGTGGGTTCGTGTCCGTTCTGTCCGTTCTGCCGGTTCTGCAACTCCAGGGCCACCCTGTCCGCCAGCACCGAGACCAGGAGATCGAACAGCTCCGCCGGCCCGGCCGCAGGCGCCGGCTCGGCCGCGGGGGCCACTTCCTGCCTCGATAGCTCATGCTCGAGGGCATCCGTCAGCTCCTTGGCCAGACTGCGAATTCCTGAGTTCACGTTAGACACCTCTCCTTCTCCCCTTCGGTGGCCGTCAGGGGCTTGCAACCTTGTCACTGACGTCACTTCGGATAGCTTCTTGAATTCCTGAGCCGTTGGGCGAGTTGGCGCCATTGCCCTGAAGGAAGGCGTGACAGGCGGCTATTTCCAGCGATACCAGCCCTCCAAGACCAAGTTTCATCTTCAGCGCGTCGCCCTTGGGTAAGGCGACGGTGCAAAGCGTGCCGTTCGTTAGCGTTATCTCAAGCCTTACGGTACGTCCCAGGAAAGAGTAATCGGTGATGGTTCCAACCAGCGTCGGTGTCTGCGGCTCTGATTGGTTGGGCAGGGCGCTCACCAGAACGTCCTCCGGCCTCACCATGACGTTTAGCCTCGTACCCTTCGGGAGGATGCTGTGATCTTCTTCCAGCACAGTCTGGAAGATGTTAGTGCGGCCGATAAATCGAGCGACGAACTCCGTCTGTGGGTTGTCGTATACATCCGCGGGGGTCGCGATCTGTTCGAATCGACCGTGGTTCATCACCACCACCCGGTCGCCCAGTTCCAGCGCCTCCCGCTGGTCATGAGTGACCAGGATGGTGGGGACTTTCAGCTCGCGCTGCAGCTTCTTCGTATCTACACGTAGTTTTTGCCGAACCTTCGCATCGACCGCGCCGAACGGCTCGTCCAGCAGGAGCAGGCGTGGCTCCGATGCCAGGGCTCTGGCCAAGGCCACCCTCTGCTGCTGGCCGCCAGAAAGTTGGCGCGGCCGTCTCGCCTCCAGGCCCTCCAGCCCTACTAGAGAAATGAGATCGGCTACTCTCCTTCGCCGCTTTGTGGATGGGACCTTTCGGAGCTTCAGTCCGAACCCAATGTTCTCAGCCACGGTCATGTGCTTGAACAGGGCATACCCTTGAAACATGAAGCCGATGTTCCGATCTTTGGGTGACAGTTGGTTGACGCGCTCGCCGGCAATAAATATGTCGCCCGAAGTGGGGTTCTCAAGGCCGGAGATGACGCGCAGGACCGTAGACTTTCCGCAGCCGCTTGGCCCCACCATAGTCAGAAACTCCTCCGGCCCAACGTCAAGATCGACGTTGTCCACCGCCGTGAACCATCCCTCCGGCAGGCGAGGATCCGGAAATCTCTTGGATAGATTGCGCAGCGTTATGGCCGTTGTCATTGGGGCACCCTTCCCAACGTGAGCTTGCCTGTCGCGAACTTCAGGCCGAAGAACAGGACGAACGAGATCAGCACGAGTACTACCGACATGGCTGACGCTGCCTCAATGTTGCCGGCATTGAATTCAGAGAAGATAAAGAGGGGAGCGGTCTGAGTGCGAAGCGCCAGATTCCCTGAAACCATGATCGTGGCGCCGAACTCTCCCAGGGACCGGGCGAAGGTGAATATGGAGCCGACGATGAGAGCGCTCTGGATAGCGGGAAACGTGACATACCGGAACACCCCAAAGCCGCTGGCGCCGAGCGTTTGCGCCGCCTCTTCTTCCCCGCGCTCGGAGTCCTGCAGGACAGGGCCAACCGCCCTCACCACATAGGGAAAGGTCATGAACAGATGAGCAACTAAGATGCCCGGAAAAGAGAACATTATCCGGATACCTGCATCTGATAAGGGTCCGCCTATTGTGCCGACAGGGCCGTACAGCAGGAGCAGAGTAAATCCAGTGACCGATGCCGGAATGGCTATTGGAAGGTCCACCAACGAATCGATGAAGCTCTTCGCGCGGAATTCGTATCTGGCGAGCACGTAGGCGACGAGCGTGCCCATGACCCCATTGATGGCGGTGGTGGCTGTAGCCAACGTCAAGGTGTAGCGCAGCGAGAAAACCGCCTCAGGCGATGAGACCGCTTCCCAGAACGCTGCCAGACCACCTTGGTAGGCTTGAGTGAAGATGGCGGTTAAGGGCAGGGCGATGAGCAATAAGAGAAAACCGATCCCTGACGTCATAAGAGCGTATCGGGCCATAGCTCCGGTGGCCTCTACGCTTCTTTGCTGACCCAAGGTGGCTACTCGCTTCAATCTAATCTCCCCTCGTTGTCGGACGTAGTCCTAATCTCTTTGCGCTTCTCGCCACGCGCCCTCAATGATCTGGGCGGAGGCTTCGTTCCACCCACCCAGGTCGTCTATGGTGAAGGGCGAGTCTACCTTCTGAAAGTTTGTAGCGTATCGCTGAAATACCGTCTGATCCACAACACGGAAATGGTGCTTGGCCATCGCCTCTTGGGCCTCGGTGCCCCAAAGGAAGGCCATGAACTCCTCCACCAACGCTGCGTCCTCCTCGCCGACATTGGCGTCGATGATCACCACTTTCGGCTCTATGGCGATCGTGCTCTGGGGCATGATGATTTCGTAGTCCTGCCCTTTGGCAATGTCCACTAGAGCGTCATTCTCGTAGGTGAGAAGGGCATCCCCGTACCCCAGGCCGAACTGGGTCAGGGCCTTCCTTGCAGACTCGGGAAGGCTGCTGGCATTATTGATCACCCGTTTCAGCAATTTGACTGCGGGCTCCGTACTGCCGTCGCTCGGAATGCCGGTGCCGTTGAGGGAAGCTGACCCGTACAGGGCGAGGATGGCCCACTGGGCACCTCCCGAGGTCGTAGGGTCAGGGAGGAGGACGTCCACGCCGTTGTTGCCCAGGTCATCAAAGGACTTGATGTTCTCTGGGTTCCCGTGGCGGGTGAGGATCACCGCCACCGTGAGGGCGAAAGTACCGTTGTCGGGGAAGGCTCTCCAGTCAGTGGTGATCAGCCCATCCTCCATCAACTTCGTGGGCTCAATTTCCGTGGCGAAGATAGCTACTTGGGCGGGAGCACCGGCTCGGATCTGGTTAAAGAGATGCCCGGAGCCAGCAAAGGAAGTGACGAACTCCACCTCTTCGCCGCGGGTCTGTCGATACCATTCCTGGAAGGCGGGGATCACCTCATTCTTTAGGGGCTCTTCCATGGCGCTGTAGCCGTAGACGGTGATCGTTCTGCCGGAGCTCTGGCGGCCGAGATCCCAGAAGGTTGTTAGGGAGAGGGTGATAAGCATACCCAGGGCAAGGATCGTCAATATGCGTGACACGCTCACTGCTGGTTACCTGGTGATTTCACTGGCGCTCTCACGTGCTAGATGTGGGCTGCATGAGTGGGGTCTATAGACGTAAAAGTTCAAGGGAGACAGCCTAAGCTTTCGGGCCAGAGAAGAAGTCGCTGGGCGGTCTCGCAAGGAAGCCGAGCGCTGGCGGGTGGACCAGCGATTCTGTAAGCCACTTGCTGTGGCAGTAAGCGTCATGTGACTTGGGCCCCGTCCTGATCTTCGGTGAGGATCTCTTTGAGTCTCGCGATAGCTTTCCTCTCCAGCCGCGAGACATGCATCTGGGAAAACCCGAGACGGCTGGCGATCTCCTCTTGGGTCCGCTGTTCGTAAAACTTCTTCCGGATGATCGCCTTTCCCAGTTCGTCCAGCTTAGCCACGGCTTCCGCCACACTGATCCGGTCACAGGCGCTCTCTAACGTAGGGTCCTCTTCGCCGAGGAGATACGCGATTTCAACCGCGACCTGACTATCGAGTTCAGCGTCGAGCGAGAGAGGGTAGGCGTTGCGGTTGAGTTGCAAAGCCTCGTGAACGCGTTGGTTGGGAGCCTCCAGGTAGTTAGTCACTTCGTCGACGGTGGGGTAGCGTCCTAGCTCCTGAACCAGGGCTTGGGTTAGTCTGTCAACCTCCACCTTCAGCCGTTGGAGCGATCGCGGTATCTTGAGGATCGAGCGGTGGTCCCGAAGATAGTTCAGGAGCTCGCCAGTGATGCAGGGGTTCACAAAGGCGGCAAAGTCATAGCCTTGGTCCGGCCGGTATCTGTCTATCGCTGTCAACAAGGCCATTGCCCCAACCTGACGGAGGTCCTCAATCGGCTCTCCTGAGCCGGCGAATCTATTGCAGGCTCGATTGACCAGGCCCAGGTGCATCTGGATCAACTGATCTCGGGCGCCCCGGTCTCCCCAATTGTGGTAGCTCGTTATGAGCTGACGGATGCGCAGCCTACGAGCGAGGTCGTCTGCCATGCTGGCTAGATAGTTCAGCTGATGCGTCGTAAAACTTTGGTCGCTGGAGGAAGCAACGGCTAAGCCACCGGCCAGCGTGCCTTCCCACCTGACTGGCGCCCAGGCGCATGTGTAGGGGCACTCCTCGCGGGCGTCCTTTCGAGTAAAGAACAGGTAGTAAGGTACGGTGTGGCTATTAATGGGCGTGCTGGCTCTGCTTAGTGTCTCAGCCAGCTCCTGATGCGGCCGTACCATCTGCGCTGGCTGGCCGGCTCCAGTATCGGCGCCGGCATGGTCAACCAGGAACCACTCGTTGTCTGCGACTGCCGTGACATATGCCGCCACGGCGCCTGCGTTTAGGCGCTGCAGAATCGAGCCAAGAATCGAGTCAAGAGCGCCTTGTGACTTGTTGGGGCGCGGTGCACGTTGGATCACTTGGGCTCCTTCGAGGATTCGGCTGACCAGACTGTTCGCTGACTCGCAGGACCTAATTGTTGGGGCACGAAGGTTTACTGGAGTCCTTCAATTAATAATCGCTTTGCTGCCTGACTTAAACAGCGTGTGCTATGTGGGCACTCGCAAGGTTTCGTAGAGCTTGCGTTAACGGCGAGCGGCGGTTATCGTCTCCGCGCAACCGGCCTGTGAATCGGGAAATATTCTGTAAAGGCGGCTCGGGGAGCGCCCTGTACCGGGCCTAATAAAATGCCGTCAGGCGGAGTGGATGAAGGAAGGGGAGAACGAGGGTCAGGAAGCGGATTGAGGTGGATCTTGGTCCAGATTTTCGATGCTGTCTGAGAGCCGCCTGGGCTGGAAGCCGAACAGTCGCGGGACGACATCGAGGCCAGCTGTGGTATCACGAGCCAATGGTTTGAGTGCAGCTGGGGCCTGACCATTCCGAACCCGCAGGAGTTTTCCCATGACAGAAAGCGCTCTGGCTGCTTTGGCAGACAGCAGCGGGAGTGGCCCCCGATATTCCGTGCGATGGTTGATGGTATCCGACACCTCTTGAAAGGTGAGGTGTTCAGGCCCGCCGAGGTCGATAACTTGGTTTTCAAACCGCGGGTCCTCTATGAGGGCGATAACACATCGCACCAAGTCGTCCGCGTGAATCGGTTGCAGCCTCACGTCGGCTCTCGCGCCAACGGGTATGGCCGAGCCGTTCCTGATAAACGACGTGAGCCCCTCAGTTAGTCGGTCTCCCGGCCCGAATACCACCCCCGCTTCGATGATGGTATAAGGGATCCCGCTCTCCATTACCGCCAGCCGGCCACCGTACCTGCTCCGCAGGTACGGGTATTTCGGATCATCCGCGTCCCAGCTCTCGCTCAAGTGGATCACTCGCTTCACCCCGGCGGCCTTGGCTGCGTCCATCAGCCTCCGCACGCCCAGGTGGTTGACCGCTTCGTAGGTTTCGACGCGCCGTGGCTTCCTGCACACGGCTAGGTTGATGACCGTATGAACCCCTGCCACTGCCTCAGCAAGGCCGTGTCCCTCCGCCAGGCTGCCGTAGGCCAGCTCTAACCCCCGCCCTTCCAGCAGCTCAACGTTTGCGGGCTCGTTGACCAAGCATCTGATCGGTCGCTGGCCTGCGCCCAGCAGTGCAGCCACCAGGCGCTGGCCGATGAATTCCGTAGCACCGGTGATCAGAATGCGATGGGCAGAATCGACAAGTCGTGGCTGGTGCCCGTCGGAATTAGCGATGCGGTAGCCTCTGCGGGAAACCGTTTGGAGAAAACCAGAATCAACGCCGGCTCGGGCAAGTTTCTCTCTGATATGAGCAATGTGGGCGCGCACCAGTGCCG
>CBDURB010000044.1:0-8704 GCA_965369585.1 uncultured bacterium | reverse complement strand
GTGCTGCCCCCGGAGATGATGTTCCTGCCGCCCTGGTTCCCGCTGAACATCTACGATTTCGCGTCCTGGGCGCGGGCGACTCTGGTGCCGATGCTCATCCTCCTGAACGAACGCCCCATCTGCGCCGTACCGGATTCGGCCCGCATCGATGAGCTGTACCCGGCGCCGCGTGACCGGATCGACTACTCGCTGCCGCGGCCCGCGGGGTGGCTCAACTGGAGACGCTTCTTCCACGCCGCGGACGGCCTGCTGCGGCGCTACGAGCGTGTGGCGTTCATGCCCCTACGACGGATGGCCTACCGCGCGGCGGAGCGCTGGATCGTTTCGCATCAGGAGGCGGACGGATCGTGGGGCGGCATACAGCCGCCGTGGGTGTATTCGCTCATCGCCCTTAAACTGCGGGGCTACTCGCTGGACGATCCGGTGATGCGCAGGGGGCTGGAGGGGTTTGAGGGCGCCTTCGCGGTGGAGGACGACCGTATCTTCAACCCGCAGGCCTGCCTTTCGCCGGTGTGGGACACGGCGCTGGCGATGAACGGTCTCCTGGACTCGGGCCTGCCGGCGGACCACCCGGCGCTGGTGAGGGCGGGCCGCTGGCTGCTGCGCGAGCAGATCTTGGGCGGAGGCGATTGGCAGGTGAAGGTGCGGGGCGTGGAGCCCGGCGGCTGGGCGTTCGAGTTCGAGAACGATCTCTACCCGGATACGGATGACACGGCCGAGGTCCTGATGGCGCTGGCGCGCACGCGGCTGCCGGACGAAAAGCGCAGGGAGCGGGCGCTGGCGCGGGGAGGGCGCTGGCTGCTGGCCATGCAGTCCAAGAACGGCGGTTGGGGCTCCTTCGATAGAGATAACACGCAGAGGCTGGCCAACCAGATACCGTTCTGCGACTTCGGTGAGGTGATCGACTACCCTACGGAGGATGTGACGGCGCACATCGTTGAGGCGCTGGGCCTGCTGGGCCATGGGGGTTCGGCGGCGGTACGGCGGGCGCTGGACTACCTCCGTGGCGAGCAAAGGCCGGACGGTAGCTGGTGGGGGCGTTGGGGAGTGAACTATATCTACGGGGCGGGCGCGGTGTTGCCCGCCCTCAAGGCGGCGGGCGAGGAGATGACGCGACCGTACGTGCGGCGGGCGGTGCGCTGGCTCATCCAGAAGCAGAATGAGGACGGAGGCTGGGGCGAGACGTGCGAGAGCTACGAAGACCCGCGGCTGGCCGGCATCGGCCCCAGCACGGCCTCGCAGACGGCATGGGCGTTGCTGGCGCTCCTGGCGGCCGAGCCCGGAGACGACGGCCTGCACCAGCGGGCTGTGGAGCGGGGCGTATCGTACCTGGTGGAGCGGCAGGAGGAGGATGGGCAGTGGGAGGAGCCTCAGTTTACCGCCACCGGCTTCCCAGGCGATTTCTATATCAAGTATCACCTGTACCGGAACTACTGGCCGCTGATGGCGCTGGGGCGGTACAGGGCGTTGCTAGGCGTGGAACCCACGCTGTAGCGGAGACCTACCTGCCGGTAGGCAGGGCTTCAGCCCTCCAGATGGAATTGGAGACGGAAGGTCTCCTCTGTGAGGGGGGCCTAGCGTGAGGCGCTCAGCGTCTGAAGCCGGGCCTTGACCTGCTGCTTGATCTCGCGGACGCGCTTCATCTCGGGGTAGACGCCGCCTTCCGCCTTACGGTCGAACAGCGTCTCGCCGTTAGCGGAGAGCTCCAGCCGTCCGTCGGCCACTGGGATCAGAGTGACGGGGGCATCCTCACCAAAGTCGTGCCATATCTCGGTCGCCATCCAGGCGGCCAGGGGAAGGTAGCCTCAGACTACGCAGTACTTGATCTCGATGGTGAGCTTGCCGGGGTAGCGGTCTTCCAACTGGGGCTCGCTTTCTAGTCCAGGCCGAGACCGGCCTTCGCCTCGTCGCTCATCAGGTCAGGGCTCCACATCGGATCGAAAGTGATCTCGACGTCGACGTCCTTCACGCCGGGCATGATGCCCACCATCTCCTGAACCTGCTCGATGATCATGGGGCCGACGGGGCAGGCAGGGGTGGTCAGCGTCATCAGTACGTGGACGTCGCCGTCCTTGATGTCCACCTCATATACGAGCCCCAGATCGACGATGTTGTAGTGCAGCTCGGGGTCATAGACCTCCTTGAGGGCCTCCGTCACAACCTCTTCGCTGACCATAGTTGCTCCCTTCCAGTATGTCTGTGATCCATTGTAGCAGACGGTCTGCATCCAGGCCGCGACGGCTGATCCTGGCTGAGGCGCGGGCGCTCTGCGGCTGGTCGCGACGCGCCTATCGGCGGCATAGGAAACATTGACTGAAGAGGCACTCGCCGGGCCTTGACAGTGCCTAAGGCGGTTGCTACATTTGCCTTGGCAGGAAATGAGCAAGCAGATATGCGCTTTTCCCTGATCCCCCACAGCGGCCGGTTCTACGAGCTGTTTAACCAAAGCACTCGTAATCTGGTGGTGGCCAGCGAAGCCTTGACGGATCTGCTGGAGCACTTCGAGAACGTAGAGACCAAGACCACCCACCTGAAGGACCTGGAGCACGAGGGCGACGAGATCACCCACAAGATATACCTCGAGGTCCACAAGACGTTCGTCACTCCTTTTGACCATGAGGACATCGCCGCGCTGGCCCAGCGCATGGACGACGTTATGGACTACATTGAGGGCGCGTCCACGGCCATTCACACCTACGGCATCACCCAGCCCACATCCGCGGCCCGCGGCCTGGCTGATCTTATCCGCCTCCAGTGCATTCAACTGGAAAAGGCGATCTCAGTCCTGCGGCACAAAGGCCGACTCAAGTCAATCCTGGAGCAGCTCAAGGAAGTCAACCGCCTGGAGAACGAGGCCGACACCCTGTTCCTCAACTCCATGGCGGAGCTGTTCCAGGGCGAGATGAGCCCCGTTGACATCATCAAGTGGCGTGACATTTACGACCAGCTGGAGCGGGCCACCGACAGCGCAGAGCAGGTGGCTTATGTCCTGGAGGCGATCGTCCTCAAGCATGCCTAACCGCGGGATCCGCTTGTTGGAAGAGGGAAGCGGCGCTTCCCTCTTTTCATTTGAGGCCCGTTGACCGATACGTTCGGCTTCCTGATCTTCACCTTCGCGGCGATACTCGCCTTCGAGGCGGTCAACGGCTGGACGGACGCCCCCAACGCCGTCGCCACCGTAGTCTCGACCCGCGTGCTGGCACCGACGGCGGCAATCATCATGGCCGCCGTCTTCAACCTCGTGGGTGCCCTTTCCGGACAGGCGGTGGCCACCACTATCGGCAAGGACATCGTGAACCTCGAGGTCATTACCCTCGAGACCGTAGCGGCCGCCGCCCTGGCCGTGGTCTTCTGGAGCAGCTTCGCCGCCTTCCTGACCCTTCCCACCAGCCAGAGCCATGGCATCGTGGCTGGCATCGCTGGGGCCGCCGTCCAGGTGGCCGGCTGGGACGTTATCATATGGACCGGCTGGACGAAGGTATTCACCGGCGTGGGCGTGGCCGTGGCTGGCGGGTTCGGCGGCGGGTTGCTTCTCATGCTCCTGGTCCTCTGGCTTTTCCACCGCTCCAACCCCTCCCGCCCCCGGCGAATATTCGGCTGGATGCAGCTTGGCTCTTCCGCCTTCATGGCCTGGAGCCACGGTCTCGCCGACGGTCAGAAGGCCATCGGCGTCATGGCCATGGCCCTGGCGATCCATAACGAAACCCCGACGAGCGAATTCGATATCCCGCGGTGGGTAATCTTCCTGGGCGCCGGTACTCTGGGCCTCAGCACTGCCGCGGGCGGCTGGCGTATCCTGCGCACCCTGGGCATGCGGGTCACCAAGTTGGAAACCTACCAGGGCTTCGCCGCCGAGACTGCAGCCGCTGCAACTATTAGCGTGACTTCCCGGTTCGGCATCCCCTTGAGCACTACACACACCATCGGCACCGCCATCATGGGGGTAGGGGCTACCCGCCGCCTCTCTGCCGTGCGCTGGGGCATCGCCTACAATATCGTGGCCGCCTGGGTGCTCACGTTCCCCATCTGCTTCGGGCTGGCCTGGCTCATCGCCCTGGCTATCCCAGATTAGCCGAGCATCGTTGGCGCTTCGGAACTTAGTGTCAAAAGTGGCTTCCTCCCTTTAACTAAATGCACGTGGATTGCATTTAACTAGAGAGGTTAAATGGATAGACGGAGATACGGGTATCCTCAGCGCCGCAACCGCCCGAGGCAGCGAGAGTGGTTGCTCCTGCTTCCGCTGGCGCTGGTGATAGGCTTCGTGATTCTGGCATCCCGCCTATCTGATGACAGCGACGGACCGCTCACCTTCTCCTCAGCATGCCCAAGCGGTGAAGGCTGCGCGCCCGCCGTTTCCGCCTCGGTAGCATGCACTTCCGGTGGTGCCTGCGCGCCCTCTCCGGGCGATTCGACTTTCGTCAGCGACGCGGCGCCGCCTCCGATCACTGCTCAGTCGGCGGTCATCATCGAGGAGCCGTGCGGGGCGTTGCTGTACGGCAATAGCGTGCATCAAAGATTGGCGCCTGCCAGCCTCACCAAGATCGCGACTGCACTGGTCGCCGCCGAGCGAGCTGACCTCTCGGAGATCGTTGACGTGCAGGTGGATGGGGCGGAGCTTGCCCTCACCACAGATTCGACTGTCATGGGGCTGGAGCCCGGACAGCAGCTTAGCCTGCGCGATCTGCTCTACGGTCTGCTTCTCCCTTCCGGTAACGATGCCGCTCTCGCTATCGCTGAACACGTTGGCTTCACCACCACTGCCTTCGTCGATCTGATGAACGACAAGGTGGAGCAGCTAGGGCTGAGCGACACCCACTTCACGAACCCTCACGGCCTGGACGAGTTCGGTCTGTACACCTCCGCGTTCGACATCGCCATGCTTGGGCGGGAGTTGATCAGGCAGCCGGAGCTGGCGGCCATCGTCCGTACAACCACGTACCAGCCGGCCTGGGACGGTCCGCCTCTGTGGAATGGCAACCGGCTCGTGTACTCGTATCCGGACTCGCTGGGGGTAAAAATCGGCTACACGGACGAGGCGCAGCAGACTATCGTGGCGGCGGCGGAGAGGGAGGGGAGACGCCTCATCGTCTCAGCGCTGGGCAGCTCGAGTATCTACGAGGACGCCGTGGCGCTCTTCGAGTGGGCGTTCGCCAGCAGCGAGTCAGTCTGTCGCGAGTCCGGCGTCAGCGCTCTTGGTGGCCAGACGATGGAGCTGGACGAAGTTCGTCCAGACCTTGGCCCGTAGCGGTGACCAGCGGGCGACGACTACCACGTCCCCCTTTCGCAGCAGGCCATGTTCCACCAGATAGCGGTCTGTGTGGGGGATCATCTCTTCCACCGTCGGCGCGAAGTCGGCGACCAGCGGCGTGACGCCCCACCATAGCGCCAGTTGTCGAGACACCGCCTCGCTGGGTGTGAATGCGAAGATCGGAATCCTCGGTCGCTCCTTCGACACGAGGTAGGCCGAGTAGCCGGAGCGGGTGAAGACGACGATGGCCGAGGCGTGGACGTCGCTGGCCAGCTCGCAGGCGGCGCGGCTCATGGCGTGGGCGTGGCTCAGCCGGCGCCCCTCGGCGTGGCCGCCTCCCGGTTCACTCTCCGCCTCCTCAGCGATGCGGGCCATCATGCGCACCGCTTGAGCCGGGTAGCGCCCCACCGCCGTCTCCGCGGAAAGCATTACGGCATCCGTTCCGTCCAAGATGGCGTTGGCCACGTCGGAGGCCTCCGCGCGGGTTGGACGGGGGCTGCTGGTCATGGACTCCAGCATCTGGGTGGCGGTGATTACAGGGATCCCGCGCCGGTTCGCCCGGCGGATGATCCGCTTCTGCAGGAGCGGCACCTTTTCGGGACCCAGCTCCAGACCCAGGTCGCCGCGGGCGACCATGACGCCATCGGCGGCGGCAAGGATATCGCCCAGGGTCTCAATCGCCTCTTTCTTCTCCAGCTTGGCGATGACCGGGATACGCGCCCCCTGCTCCTTGATGAGCTCCTTCAGGCGCCGAACGTCATCAACGCTGCGCACGAAGGAGAGGGCGACGTAGTCCACACCCAGCCGGACTCCCATCTGGAGGTCGGCCAGGTCCTTCTCGCTGAGCGCCTCTTCTCTGAGGGCCACGCCAGGCAGGTGCATCCCCTGGTTCTCCTTGAGGACACCGCCTTCGATCACGCGGGCGCGCACCTCCGGCCCCGCGACCGACTCCACCCTTAGCTCCGCCTCGCCGTCGCCCAGCAGGATGCGGTCGCCCGCCTTGACGACCTGCGGCAGCGCGGCGTACTTGACCGGGACGCGAACGGCATCGCCTCTGACGTCATCGGTCGTGAACGTCGTTTCGTCACCCGGCTCCAGCCGGTAGGGCCCGTTCGCTAGCTTGCCTACCCTGACCTTCGGCCCCTGGAGGTCCTGCATGATGGCCACCGGCCGGCCTGCGTCGCGGGATAGCCGCCGAATGAGGTCGAACGCCTCGGCGTGCTCCTCGTGGCTGCCGTAGGAGAAGTTGAGGCGAAAGGCGTCGACGCCGGCATCGATGAGCGAGCGCACAGCAGCCTCGCTCCGGGAAGCGGGCCCGACGGTGGCGATGATCTTGGTTCGGCGGGATGGCATCACACTGGATTATCGCACGTCCGGGCCGGCCGTCAGCCCGACACAAGCCTCAGGTCAGCTCGAAGCCGGCTTCTCGTAGAGTTCGGCCTCGATGAAGAAGTCCTTCCAAGCGAACCAGAAGGCGTAGAAGGCGGGCATCTGCTGGAGCGTGCGGCCCGCGAGTGGGCCCTCCAGCGCCTGCCCCGATAGTCCCGACCACGTCGATCCCGTCTCCCGGTCGCGCACGATCACGTCACCATCGCTGAGCGACATCAGTTCGAAGGTGAGTGTGCGACCGTCCACTTCGCGCCGGAAGATCTGTCCCGTCTGGGAGCGCTCTTCGAACACCACCAGCAGCTCGCGTTCGGCGAAGGTGTCGTTAATCACCGGCGTCTCCAGGAGCGTTCGGAAGGGGTAGCCCTTGGCGCGCCCGCCGAAGATGTAGCCCAGCACCAGGTCTTTGGGCGGCAGGCGGTCATCGCTTCGGGACTGGCCCAGGGGGCCGGCGCCGGGATCGTTGTAATACGACTCGTACGAATCGCGGTCGTAGCCGCCCCGTTTGTCCAGCACCAGGGTGTCCGGGTGCAGCTCTTTCCAGGCGGCCCAGCTGGTCTGCACGTGCGGGACTTTGACGAGGCTGACGCCCTTGAAGCGGCCATCGATACCCTCGCCGCTTATCTGGAGCCAGAGAGAGTCCGTCTGGCGGTCGTACATCACCAGGTTGTTCATGATCAGCTTCCCGGACACGCCGAAGGTGAGCTCCCGGCCCTCTACCTGCCGGTCAAACACGAGACCGGTGAAGCATAGCGGTCAGAACGTGACGGCGATGGCGACGCCACCCAGGGTGTCGTTCGCGATCTCATGGCGGCTCAGGACGTTGACCGGATACGCTTTGCTCTCCCCGTTTAGGCTGATCCCAATAACGAACTCCGTGGGCACCATCTCGCCGCGCTCCTCCGCCTCCTGGGCGGTCAGGAAGCTGGGGCTATCTATGGAGCGGATGCCGTCGCGGGCGGTGAAGGTGAACGCCTCGACGCTGCGGCCCTCGGAGCCCGTTGGGACGAGCACCGAACTCCCCGGCAGCTCGATCCTCTGGCCGAAGATGCCGAACCGCTGAGCGAAGACGATGACGATGACGAGCGCCATGCCCAGGGCCAGCAGCCAGGGCAGCAGCCCTGCCATCGTCCCGAAGACCAGCCCTAACCTCCGCACCATGACGCCCGCTTAGGTCAGCTTGAAGAGCAACGCCGCCGCTCCGAGCGTCGCCGCCACAACGAGCCATATCTGACCAGTCGCTTCCGCCTCCCGATCCAGGGCCGGCCCGCGCCGCCAGCCGAACCCCCGCGTCTCCTTCGAGACCAGGCCGCGCAGGCCCATGTAGGCGAACCAGGTGGCGACAACAGCGAGATAGATGCTGTAGTACGACTCCCGCTGGACGGTCTCCAACGCCAGCTCAAACCAGGCCTGGAACGGGTTCATGCCATCTTGCCTACCTCTTTGCCGGGCCACGGCCCCTGGGCCCTGACCACTAGGAGTTACGCGGTAGCCGGGCCGGAGGATTCGGTATGCCATCGAATGGGCGCCGCATTGACAGCCTGAGCCCGGTGAGCCTATCCTGGCGGCACTGTGGCCCTTCGGATAGTAGATGGAAGTGAGTAAGGCCGCCTTGCCCACGCGAGAGGGAGGATACCCCGATGCCTGACAGCAAGGCGGACACAAACTATGAGCGCATGGCGAAGGTGATAGCCATAACGCCCTACATGAAGCACCTCGGCATGGAATTTATCGAGGGTCGCGAGGGGTACGCCAAGCTGCGCCTGCGCTTTCAGAAGGAGAACACCACCGCCGGCGATGCCCTTCACGGCGGCGCTATCGCCTCCCTGATCGACACGACGGGCGCGATGGCCGCCTGGACTACGGCGGAGATCCTCTCGCCTCGCTACTTCGGCTCCACGGTCGGCGTTAACGTCAACTACCTCTCCGGCATCATCGGCGAGGACGCCTTCGCCGAGGGGCAAGTGCTGAAGCGGGGCAAGGAGATCATCTACTGCGACGTGCGGGTGACCAACGCCGACGGCAAGCTCCTGGCCCAGGGCACCGTCGTCTATCGCATAATCGAGCGGG
>CBDURB010000043.1:0-8885 GCA_965369585.1 uncultured bacterium | reverse complement strand
GGCCCGCCCAGGACGCGGGCCATCGGCGGCGTGCGACCTCGGCTATCGACGACGACCCGCAGAGGCTGACGCTCCGCATCCTTGCCACCGGGCCGCGCCGTGAGCAACGGATCGTCCACAAGGACGGTGGCGGAGCCAACGAGGATGGCGTCGATCTTCGTTCGCTGAACGTGGGCCCAGTCGCGAGCCTCGGAGCCGGAGACCCAACGAGAGTCGCCGGAGGCGGCGGCGATACGGCCGTCCAGGGAGGCGGCGAACTTGGCGATGACGAACGGCATCCCCTTCGTACGGTGCTTGATGAACGCCTCGTTGATGCGGCGCGCCTCCGCCTCGCCCTCACCGGCGTGGACGGCGATGCCGGCAGCCTCCAGCTTGCGGTGGCCACCGCCGTCGACGTTGGGGTCGGGGTCGGCCAACGAGAAGTGCACCTCGGCGACGCCGGCCTCGATTATCGCGTCGACACAGGGCGGCGTGCGGCCGAAGTGAGTACAGGGCTCCAGGGTGACGTACATCGTGGCACCGCGAGCCGACTCGCCGGTCTGCCTGAGGGCGACGATCTCCGCGTGGTCGCCGGGGGGCGGCTGCGCGAACCCCTCGCCCACGATCTCGCCGTCCCTGACGATGACAGCGCCGACGGTGGGGTTGGGAGAGGTGGCGCCCAGGGCGCCGCGGGCCAGATCAAGGGCACGCTGCATGAAGTCGCTGGTTCCTTCGGCTCCGCTCAAGGCAGGCATGGCGCTGGTATTATCGCACGGCGGGACCACCACGGCGGCAGGCCGCCAAAGCCTTTCGTTACGTACCGCGTTCCTTATCGCGGGCAGACGCCCGCCCGTCTGGGCGGAAGTCCTGGAAGATACGCGAAGGGGTGGGGCCGGTCTGCCCCTGGTACTTGGAGGCGAGGCTCTCCGAGCCGTAGGGCCGGTCCACCGGCGTGGACATACGCAGGAACGATATCTGGGAGACCTTCATCCCGTAGTAGAGCGCTATCGGCATCTGCGACTGGTTGGACAGCTCCAGGGTGAGCTTCCCCGTCCAGCCGGGGTCGACGTAGCCGGCGGTGGCGTGCACCAGCAGGCCGAGACGCCCAAGCGACGACCTTCCGTCCACGCGGGCGACGATGTCGTCGGGCAGGGTGACGGACTCCAGGGTGGAGCCGAGCACGAAGGTGCCGGGCTGGATGATGAACGGCTCATCGTCTTCGATGGTGACGAGCTCCGTGAGGTCATCCATCGGCTGGCGGACGTCCACGAAGGGGCGGCGGGTGACGCGAAAGATGCGGAAGACCCGGTCCAATCGCAGATCTATAGAGGCGGGCTGAATGTTAGCCTCGTCCAGCGGCTCGATGACGAGGCGGCCGGCAGCCAGCTCCTCCTTTATGGTGCGGTCGCTGAGAACGGTCAAGGGCGGGCTCCGTAGGGCGGGCCTGCCTGTCGGCAGGCAGGTCTGTCGGAGATTGTATCACCGTCCGGAACGGAGCGGCGAATAGTCGTCCTGTAACAGGATAGACCTGAGAGCGTTGTAACGGTTGGAGGCAACGAAACCATCCTATTTAAGATATGAGAGAGGAAGTCGCCGCCACGGACGTAGCGGCATCTGACCCGTACGAAGCGGAACTGATAGGCCGGGCCAAGGCACGGTCGTCGGAGGCGTGGACGGAGATATACGAGACGCACTATCGCGCCATCTTCCGTTACGTGAAGGCCAGGGTATTCGAAGAGGCCACGGCGGAGGACCTCGCTTCCGCCGTGTTTGTCGGCGCGTTGAAAGGGATCAACTCCTACAAGCACCGAGGGCGGCCCCTGCTGGCCTGGCTTTACCGCATAGCCCGCAACGTGGTGGCCAGCCATCAGCGACAAATGCTGGGGTCACGCGCTGAACGCCTGAAACAGGGCCTGGACCTGCCGCGACGAGTGGCCCGGCACCTAATGCGGCGGTCGCAGCCAGGCGAGGCGCAGGACGAAGCGTACGACCTTACGTCCGTGGCCACCAGTGAAGGCGACCCGTCGATGATGGTCGACAGGCTTGACCTGCGCGATGCGCTCGCGAAACTGCCCGCGAACCAGCGAGAGGTAGTGATCCTGCGGTTCCTGGTCGGCCTGAGCGCGCAGGAGGTGGCCGAAGTCGTCGGGAAGAAGCCTGCCGCCATCTATTCCCTCCAGGCGCGGGCGATGCTGGCGCTGCGAGAGCAGATCAGATAGGAGCGCGAAAAGATTTCGCCGCCGCGACGAATTTCGGGCGGGGGAACGATAGACCAGACGAGAAGGGTAAACATCAGAACAATGGACAGCAAGCTGCGAAAGATACTGACGGACTGCATCGGGGACATCGAAACCGGCGCCCGCGATGTGGAGGGCTGCCTGCAGCGGCACCCAGACCAGGCCGCGGAGCTGCGGCCTCACCTGGAGCTGTGGAGCGGCCTGAACGCGTCAGCCAAGGCTCAGCCCAACTTCGGGAGCCAGCAGCGGGGGCGGCAGCAGTTGCTGGGCGCGCTGTCTGACATGGAGAGAGGAACAGACAAAGGAACGATGATTCCGGCCGTAGCCAAGGTAGCGGTGGTGATGGTGGCCGCGGCGTTGCTCGTAGGAGGCGCTGCAGGCGCATCGGCGGCGCTGGGCGGGCCCGACGTCGGCGGGCAGGTCCTCTCGACGATGGGCATCAACCACGCGCCCGATGCCGCACAAAACGGCAAGGATCACGCCAACGACAACGCCACGCAGGGCTCAGACAACGCCGGCCAGGGCATCGACAACGCGTCGGAGACCGGCAGGGATAACGCCAACCCCAACGCGCTCGACGGCCCTGGGAACGCCGACGGCGCCGGCGCTTCCGACGATGCTCCTAAGGCTTCGGACTCAGTGCCGGACGGGGCGCAGGTACCGGAGTCAGTGCCCGTCGGACCTACACCATAAAGCAATCGCTTCTTCTGTCTCGCCAGGGGCGCCCACGCACTGCGTGGGCGCCCCTTACTCTTGCGGCTCACACCGTGCCAGCATCACGCCCGGCATTCATAGCACCCGCTAATCGATCGCGTAGCTCACCTGCACGCTGACGGTTATCTCAAGCTGGCCGGGGCTGATAGGCGTCTCGGCAGACTGGGCGAGGTCAGCGGCCTCGAAGAACACCGGCGGCACGCCCCCCGCCGACGACTCGCTGATGGCGATGGGCTTGCCGAGATCGACTTCCGCCAGCGCCGCCAGCTCCTCCGCCTTCGTCTTGGCGTCGGCCATGGCGAGAGCGCGAGCCTCGCTCTGGAGAGCGGCGGGGTCCTCAATGCTGAAAGTGACGCCCTGCACGCGGATCGGGTCGCCGACGGCGTCAACGGCATCGTCTATCACCTCGCCCACGCGGTCGAGGTCGCGCACCGTGACGGCGAGGATGCTGGTCACGCGGTAGCCGCGGATGACCTGCTGCCCGTTCGAGCGGTAGTCGATTTCGGGAGCGATGCTGAATAGGGAGGTGTGATAGTCCTCCTCCGCTATGCCGTTGTCCTCGAGCGAGGCGATGAGGTCGGTCACGAGCGAGGCGGCGTCGTCGCGGGCCTGACGGGCGCTGTCTCTGAGGGTGGAGACGCCGAGGCTGAGAGAGGCGATGTCCGGCGCGGCGACCGCGATCCCCCGTCCGGAGACGCTGATGCCGCCGGCGTCGTCCCCTTCAGCGAGCAGGGCGGCGAGCCCCTCCGTGGAGACGCTGCCGGACTCCGCGGCGGAGCCCGTGGCCGACTCCGATCCGCCGCAGGCGAGCGCCAGGAGGCCGACCACGCCCACGGCCGCGACGAGCAGAGCGATGAGCCTGGGTCTCATAGCGTTACCTCCTTCTCCCGGCGAAGGCCAGGGCCAGGCTACCGGCTACGAGCAGCCCCAGAGCAAAGGCGAGGCCGATCTCGACAGCGGTGAGGGCGTCGATTCCGCCACCGCTGCCGCCTTGCGCAGCGGGAGCAGCCTCTATGATGCCGGCTTCGGGTTGAGGCGTGAGGTGACGAGGGACAGGATCTGGCTCTTCGCCCCGTGGTAGTGGTATAACGGTCGCGTCCGGCGGCGGCGGCGAAGGAGCGGCCGCCGGGGTCTCCTCCAGTCCGCCCTCGGTCTGCGGTGGTTCCTCCACCTGGTCCGTCTCGGCGTCACCCATGAACGTTGCCCCGTCGTCCTCCGCAGCGGGCGCATCCTGCGCCTCGTCGGTAGCGGCCGCACCACCCGCTGCCTCCAACTCCTCCTCACCCGCTTCGGATCGCATCATCTGTGGAGCGGTAGCCTCGTCGGTCACGCCGTCGCCGCCGAAATCGCCAAGGTCGACGACGAGCACAACGGCGAGGGCGGCAGCGACACCGGCAGCGGCTATACGCGCGCCGAAGGCCAGGGGTGAGGCGACAGGCATCCGGGGACGGAGCGCGACCCGCTCCGGGCTGAGGGTAAACGACCGCGGCGGCTTCACCGCGGGCAGCTCCTGGAGGGCGGTGATGGTGGCGCGGAGCTGCTCCATCTCCTGACGACAGCGCCCGCACTCCGCCAGGTGACGCTCCAGCCGTTCGGCGGCAGAGGCATCAAGCTCGCCATCGATGTAAGCGGAGAGCTGATCGCGGAGGCGGCGGTGTCGGTTGAACCAGAACATCATCAGTTACCCTCACTAGAAGGACGGAAGCGAGACGGCAAAAGTTCCCCGCGGGCCAGGAGGAAGTCGCGCAGAGCGGCGCGGCCGCGGCTGATGCGGGACTTGACGGTGCCCAGGGAGGCGCTTGTGGCTTCGGCGACCTCTTCGTAGGCGAAGCCCTGGACATCGCGGAGGATGACGGCAAGGCGCTGGTCGGGCGGGAGGGACGCCAGACCCTCCCGGAGGCGGCCGGCCAGCTCCATGCGCTCCGCTCGCTGCTCCAGGGGCTCATCGGAGGCGGGCAGCTCGGCGTCCGGGTGCTCGTCGTCACCGCCGGCGTCGAGGGGCGTCTGAGGACGGGAGCGGCGACGGCGTAGCTCGTCGTAGCAGGCGTTGGCGGCGATGCGCATCAGCCAGGCGCGAAAGTTACCGCGGCGGAAGCGGGAAACGGCGCGGTAGGCGGCGACGAACGCCTCTTGGGTCGCGTCCTCGGCGGGCTGGGGGGAGCCGAGCATGCGCAGGCAGAGACCGTAGACCTGCCCCTGATAGGTGAGGACGAGGGAGTTGAAGGCATCGAGGTCGCCGCGCTGGCTGCGCTCTATGAGTGCGACTTCGTCTGTCTGCATGCGGGAGCCCAGCCTATTCTAGCAGGAGCTTGCGAAGATGCGGTACGTTGACATTCAGGCATCGGAACTTTTGTCGCCTGCTATCCGTCAAGTAGTTGAGGCGGGCGAAAGGAGACAATCGAAATGCGGATCGACTGGAGAATAGCGGCAGGCCTGCTAATCATCGTGGGCGCTGTGCTAGGCACAGTGCTCGGCATCTCTCTCATGCAGGGGTCAGACGCCGATGAGACGGCCCGATACGAAGTGACCGTGCAGTTCAATACAACCGTGACGCAGGATGACCTGGACGAGGCAGGCTCGCTGCTGCGCACCTTTGACGACGACGTCGATTTCCTCATCATGGAGATCTTCCCGCCCATCGGCCGCGCCGTGCTGGCAACCGATGCGCCCGACTTCTGCCGGACGGTGGAGGCGGCGCTGGAGGCCAAGAGCTACGTCGATGGCGCCTCATGCCGGCCGTGGCAGGAGCCCGACCAGGCGGACCCAGACGCCCCCGTCAGCACGGACAACCGCGCGGGGTAGTGACAAGCGCGCTGATTCCCTCCCGAAGACGCAGCCGGGGGACCCGCTCTCAAGTGAGTCCCCCGGCTGCATCAACGAAACTCTCCGTGCCCAGCCGCGTCTATTGTGAGTGCGGGGCGTTTGCTACAATTGGAAGTGCTTATGAAGGATGATGGAGAGAAAGAAGACGAACTGCCGTCAGAAGAGGGAGAGGCGGCGGAGGCGGAGCAGGAGCCCCGGCCCGATCTGCCCTACGATCCGCTTATCGAGCCCTGGAACGATCCTGCTTCGGCTTCAATAGCCACGTACCGCCTGAGCCAGCGGCGAGAAGGTGAAGCCCTTCGGCCAAGCGCCACACCCCCCTATCCGGCCCTGCCCTATCCTCGCGACGACGAGCTGAGCGAACTGCGCCACCGTCTGCGGGAGGGTACGGTTGTCGTCCCCCGGCGGCGGCGCACCTGGTCAGTCACCGTCCAGGAGTTGGCGGAGACGCTGCTATTGGCGGTGCTAATCTTCTTCGCGATCGGGGGGATCCCCGGCCGTGACGGGGGAACCATACAGAACTTTCGCGTGGAAGGGGCGAGCATGCTGCCCAGCCTGGATAGCGGCGAGTACCTCATCGTGAACAAGCTGGCCTATGCGGAGATCGACCTGGGCCTCTTCGATTGGCTGCCGTTTTACGATTCCGGAGACAACCCGGTGCACCACCTGTGGGACACTCCCAATCGCGGAGATGTGATCGTATTCCGCGCCCCCACAAACCTGTCGCGCGATTTCATCAAGCGCATCATCGGCGTGCCCGGCGATACGGTGGAGATAGACCGGGACGCCGGCAAAGTGAAGCTGAATGGGGAGTTCATAGAGGAATCGTACATCCAGGGTAAAACCACGTGCTCTAGCTCCTGCGGGCCCTGGGTAGTGCCGGAGAGGGCCTACTTCGTGATGGGGGACAACCGGCAGAACAGCAGCGACTCTCGGCAGGGGTGGCTCGTGCCGGAGGGGAACATCATAGGCAAGGCGCTGATCACCTACTGGCGCGACGGCGGCCCCAACCTGAACCTGGCGCCCAACCACAAGGTCTCAATCACCAACGAGGCGGCGGCAGAGGAGTAGATGACGAACGAGGCCGACCCGTCAGCCCTGCTCCGAGAGGTAGGAGCGCTGATGGACGGCCACTTCCGCCTCAGCTCCGGCCGCCACTCACCCGTTTACGTCGAGAAGTTCCGTCTACTTCAGGACCCCAAGGCCACGGAGCGGCTGTGCCGTCTCATCGCGGACCGGTTCCGGGACGATAGGCCGGAGCTGGTGGCCGGCCCCACTACCGGCGGCATCATCCTCAGCTATGAGGTGGCGCGACTGCTGGGGCTGCGCGGCATCTTCGCCGAAAGGGCCGAAAGGGGCCGCGATTTTCAGCGCGGCTTCCAGGTGCGGCCGGGCGAGCGCACACTCATCGTGGACGACATTCTGACCACCGGCGGCAGCATCCGGGAGGTGATTGAGGCGGTGCGGCGGGCCAAAGGCGACCCCATAGGCGTGGGGGTGCTGGTGGACCGCAGCGGTGGGCGCACGGAGTTTGGACTGCCGCTGTTCGCCTGCGTGGAGCTGGACCTGACGACTTACGCCGAGGGCTCCTGCCCTCTTTGCGATGCCGGGGCGCCCCTGACCGTAACCTGAGATGCCTCCCCGTGACCCCTAAGATTACAGCTAATTTGGGGACATATGATCAGGCCACCTGGGGCCAGCGCGGTCGTTGGAGGGTCGCGATGAGCGGCACCGCCAGAAAGCCCACGCTGGCCAGGATCACGAACGAGAGGCGGTAGCTCTCCGTCTGATCATACAGCCAGCCAGCGAACACCGGCCCGACGAGAGCGCCCAGGGTAGCTATCGTGAAAACCAACCCCTGGATGGCGCCGAAGGCGCGCATGCCGAACACCTCCGCCTGCAGGGCGGGGCGTGTCGGGATGACGCCCCCCCAGCCGAAGCCGAAGAGCGGCAGCGCGATCAGGACCTGCCAGCTCTCGTACACCGTCGCGAACAAGAGCACACCAAGGGCGAGGAGGGCGTATGCGCCGGCCATAACGAACCGCTTGTCCACCTGGTCGGCAACGAATCCGAACCCGAAGCGGCCGACGAGGCTCAACAGGATCATCGCCGTCACAGAGGCGGCCGCCAAGCTTTCCGTCATGCCGACGCTGCTGGTTAAGAAGGGTATCGTGTGGACGATGATGGCCACCGCCCCCGCGTTCCCCAGACCCAGCGCCCCCGCGATCCGCCAGAAGGCGGCAGACCGCAACGCCTGCCGCACGGTGAGTCCCTCTGTATCGTAGCGGCGGGGCACCTGTTCCCCCTCCTTGGGCGGGTCTCCAGGGTCTTCACCGTCGGGCAGGAGCCCCAGGTCTGCAGGCTTGTTGCGAATGCTCAGGGCCAGGGGAATGCAGACGGCGATCTGGACGCCGGCGATGATGACGAGAGCGGTTCGCCAATCAAACGTGGAGATCAGCCAGGCCAGGACGACGACCATGATTCCGCTTGTGCCGGAGCCCATGGCCATCAGGGCGAAGGCGCGGCCACGATAGCGTCGGAACCAATGGGCCACCGCAACCATGCTCACGGGGCCGGCAGCGGCGCTCATCCCTATCGCAATGACGATGATGGATCCGTAGAACGCCCACAGGTCCTGAATGCGACTGAGAAGGACGAATCCCAGGGCCACAGTGACCACTCCGAACACCATCAGCCGCCGCGCGCCCAGGCGGTCGACCAGGAAACCCACGATCGGCGCCGCGATGCCGCCTACCTCGGTGCGTAGCGAGAAGGCGAGGGAGACGGCGGCGCGGCTCCAGCCGAACTCGTTAACGATGGGGTTGAACAGGGCGCCGAACCCGTAGAAGAACGTGCCCCCGGTGAAAAACAGGACGGTAGCCGAAGCGAACACCACCCACCAGCCGAAGAAGAATCCGGCACGAGATGCGACAAGGGTACCGATGCTCACGGGGATACCAACTCGTTCGTATCATAGCTTCGGCCTCAGCTAGGAGGAAGGGAGCGGGCAAACAGTTCGTTGACAGGTGAGAAAGGGGCCTGCATAGTAGTCCGCGGGGCCCGTAGCTCAGCGGTTAGAGCTCCGGACTTTTAATCCGGGAGTCGTGGGTTCGAATCCCACCGGGCCCTCCA
>CBDURB010000042.1:0-8885 GCA_965369585.1 uncultured bacterium | reverse complement strand
TGGCTCCCCGGGCAGGACTCGAACCTACAACCTAGCGGTTAACAGCCGCCCGCTCTACCAATTGAGCTACCGGGGAGCGCGATCCCGACCTGGCTGCGGAGCCAGGATTCGAACCTGGACTATGGGATTCAAAGTCCCGTGTGCTACCTTTACACCACTCCGCACTATAGTATCGCATCCCGTTTTAGCCTGGTGCCGAAGGCCGGACTCGAACCGGCACGAGGGTTGCCCCTCAGCAGATTTTGAGTCTGCCGCGTCTACCAATTCCGCCACTTCGGCTTCAACCCGCAAGCAGAAAGATGGAGCGGAAGACGGGATTCGAACCCGCGACCTCCTCCTTGGCAAGGAGGCGCTCTACCACTGAGCCACTTCCGCTCTCTCGCCACTAGATTATAGCGCGCTGCGCCAAACCTGCAAGACCGGCGTCCATCCTTGACAGCGCTTGCTTCAAGCATTAATCTCGGCGGCGATAGCTATCAAGAGAAGGAGGTGCCGTTTGCCCAGCATCCTCAAGTCCATCGATATAGACGCTTCGCCGGACAACGTGTTCAACTACGTCACTAACGTCTCCACTCAGCCGGACTGGATCAAGTTCCTGAAGGCGGTCGACATAACCTCCGGTGACGGTCAGGCCAAGGGCACCACCGATCGCTGCGTCATCAAGCTGGGGGCCCGGGCGCAGGAGATGGAGGCGCTGTGGACGGAGTATGACCCGCCCCGCGCGTTCGCCCGCAAGGCCACCAGCGGTATGGAGATGGAAGGCCGTATGACCTTCGAGCCGAGCGATGACGGCACTCATGTGGAGTGGACGATCGGCTACAGGCCACCCATGGGAGCGCTGGGCATGATGGTTGACGCCCTGTTCCTGAACCGCGTCTTCCAGAACGAGATCGAGGAGTCGTTGGAGAGCCTGAAGGCCCAGCTCGAAGGCTAGCCCCGCGGCAGGCCCAGCCCGCGTAGGGCGATGATCTCCCGCTGCACCTCGGACGTGCCGGCGCCGATCGTGTCCTGCACCGCCGATAGGTAGGCGTGGGGCAGGGCGCCCTGCCATAGCGCCCTCTCGCCGCCCAGGACGGGGGCGTACAAGCCCAGCATCCCCATCCCCGCCGTGTACAGCCGCTGCGCCAGCTCTGTGTTGAACAGCTTCACCATCGCCGCTTGCGCGCGGAACTCCTCGCCCCGCTCATGCAGACCGATCGCGCGCCAGAGCAGCAGCCGCGCCACCTCGAACTCCGCCGCCAGCTCCCCCAGCCGTTGTCGCACCGAAGGATCGTCCCACGGCCGCCGGCCGCCGCGCTTCTCCCTGGCCTGTCGCACCAGCGCCCACAGCATCCGCATGTGCACAAAGGCGCGGTAGATCGTGATCCGCTCCACCCCCAGCGCTGAGGTGAGCACCTCCCAGCCCTTGTTCTCCCCGCCCACCAGCTCGCCGCGCGGCACCCTCACGTCCTCGAAGATCACCTCGTTGAACCACTCTTCGTTCATCAGGTTGAGCAACGGGCGTACCTCCACGCCGGCGGACTTCATCGGAGCGATGAGGACCGACGTACCGGCGTGCTTGGGCGCGTCGGGATCGGTACGGGCGGCCAGCCAGCAGTAATCGCTCTCCTCTGCCCCGCTGGTGTACACCTTGCGGCCGTTGATCACGTAGTCGTCGCCATCGGCCACGGCCCGCGTCTGGAGCGACGCCAGGTCCGATCCGGACTCCGGCTCCGTATAGCCCAGGCAGAAGGTGATCTCGCCGCGGGCCAGGCCCGGGAGGTAGCGGCGTTTCTGCTCCTCGCTGCCTTTGGCCATAAGGATGGGGGCGACGATGACACGGGCGATGGCATCGCTTGCGGGGCCGCCGTGCAGCGCCACCTCCTCCTCCACGATGAACTGCTCCGCTACCGGCCGGCCGCCGCCGCCGTACTCCTCCGGCCAGCTCAGCGCCAGCCACCCTCGCTCCCCCAGCTTCAGCTCGAAATCGCGCGCGGGCATGTAGCCGGGCGGCATCGGCCGCGGCTCCGAGGTGTGATTCGTCCCCAGCTCCCGCGACAGGAACTCGCACACTTCAGAGCGAAGGCGTTCCTGGGGCTCGCTGAGGCGGAAGTTCATGGCACCCAGGTCGAAGGTTCACACGCGCCGGAAGTAACGGATGTCCAGGATGGAGCCCTCCCGCTCAGGCGTATCCTTGAGCACAGGCGCAACTCTGGCGCCGATCTCCAGCCCCTCTGACTCCCCGATGCGGTGCGCCAGCAGGTCGTCCGCGCCGTCCAGCTGGATCAGGGCCAGCGTCTCCGGCGTCTCGAGAGTGGTTCCGTCCACGCCGCGGTGGGCGGTTGTGACCGCACGCACCGTGCCCTGGGGGCCCACCTCTTTCCACTCCTCCAGGGTCGCGAAGCAGCGGGGGCAGAAGATGGACGGCGGCAGATAGACATGGTCGCAGGCGGCGCAGCGGCTGCCCAGAAATCGGCCGTTATCCTTTAGCTCGCGGAAGAACCGCTCCCCAGCGATGCCCATCGTATACAGATGGCTCACCGGGAACTCCCCGGGCCAGGTCCGCAGGTCGGTCACTCGGTCTATGTGTTCGCTGCTGCCCATGGTTGCTCCTACACCGGTTTGAAGTAGCGTATGTCGAGGATCGAGCCCTCGCGCTCCTCCGCCGGTTTCCAGACGGCCTTCACATTCATCCCTATGCGAATGTCCTCCACCTTCACCTCGCCCAGGAAGTGCAAGAGGCCGCCGTGGTCCGATCCGTCGATCTCCACTACCACTATCAGGATCGGTTCGCGGATCCGCATGGCATCCCACCGGATGTGCGATTCCGAGAACGTGTTGATCGTGCCGCTATCCTCCACGAACTGCCACTCGTCGGTGGGGCGGAAGCAGCGCTCGCAGAACATCCGTGGCGGCACGAGCACCCGCCGGCAGCGGTGGCAGCGCCGGCCGATGATGCGGCCGTTCTTCAACTCGCTCAGAAACCGTCCCATCGCCACCCCTGTGTCCCAGGAGTAGCGCAACGAAGTCGGCCACTCCAGGGTCAGGATGTCGCCGCGGTGGACGGCGGCGTCACTGAGCGGAGTGCCGGGAAGCCGCGTGCTCCGTTCCCGCATCAGTCGACCCTCATGACCACTACTGTGCCGACCTGCATCAGGTCCCCCCAGGCCTGGGCCAGACCCACCTTCGGCTGGCCCGGTACCTGCCTCGCGCCCGCCTCGCCGCGGAGCTGCCAGAAGATCTCCGCGACCTTCATCATCCCCGCTGCGGCGATCGGGTTGCCCACGCCCAGCAGCCCGCCCGACGGACAGACCGGCATGTTTCCGTTGCGCTGCGTCACGCCATCGGCGGTGATCTTCGGCGCCTGACCCTTATCGGCCAGTTGCAGGCCCTCCAGGTGGTGTAGCTCCTTGTACGAGAACGGGTCGTACGGCTCCACGATGTTAATCTGCTTCTTCGGCTCCGTGATCCCCGCCATGTCGTACGCCATGCGGGCCGCCCGCTCCACATACGTGGGATAAGCCAGGTCGCGGTTCGTCCAGTAGGCCGTGTCCAGGTTCCACCCAATGCCGTCGATCCAGACCGGCTTATCGGTGACCCGCTTGGCGACGTCCTCAGAGACCATCAGGATGGCGGCGGCGCCGTCGCTCACCGGGCTGATATCCAGCCGGTTCACGGGGGCCACAAGGACCTCCGAGTCCATCACGTCCTGTACGGTGATTTTCTGCGCCACGTGGGTGGAGGGATGGTCCAGCCCGTTGCCCTTGTTCTTGACCGAGACGGCCGCGATCTCCTCCTTGGTGATGCCGTACGTCTCCATGTACCGCTTCATCTCCAGGGCGAAGATCCAGATCAGGTTCGGCTCCAGAGCCCGTTCCAGGAAATTGTCGAATATCGTGACGAACGCGCCCTGCGGGTGCGGATGGCAGGTGGACATCTTCTCCTCCGCTACCACCAGGCACACGTCGGATATCCCCGAGGCCACATGGAACCAGGCGTGCAGCGGCATCAGGACACCCGTACCGCCACCGGCGTACGGCCGGATCACCGGCTTCCCCCAGCCACCCGCGCCGGACGCGAGGTACTCGCCCTTCATGTGCACCCCGTCGAAGGCGTCCGGGGCGGAGCCGATGGCCACGCTGTCCACGTCCTTCAGCCCCAGTCCGCACGACTCCAGCGCTTGGCTGGCCGCCAGCCAGGCTAGCTCCGGCCCCGTCTCCTGGGCGCGGCGCATAAACCGTGTGAGGCCCGCGCCCACAACTGCTACTTTGCGCATGGCATCGCCTTTGCTACGTATCTAGTCACGGCTCAGCACCACTACCGCCCCCGTCGCCGTGGGGATGCCCCGCCACGATTGGGCCAGCCCGGTCTTCGCCTGCTTCAACTGACGCGGACCCGCCTCGCCGCGGAGCTGCGCCACCACCTCCGCCACCTTCTGCCCGCCGCTCGCCTCGAACAGCTGCCCCACGCCGAGGGAGCCGCCGGACACGTTCACCGGCAGGTCGCCATCGCGGGCGGTGGTACCGTCCGCCGTCGCCGCGCCGGCGCGCCCCGGCCCGAACAGCCCCAGCGCCTCCAGGTGCTGAGGCTCCTTGTAGGAGTAGCTATCGTCCACCTCCGCGAAGTCGATACCCTTGCGCGGATCGCTGATGTCGGCCATGCGATAGGCCATCTCAGCGGCGCTCCTGGCGTAGTCCGCGGATGCTCCGTCCGTACCGGCGGTGATGCCGCTGCCGGTGGACCAGCCGATGCCGCGCAGCCAGACGGGTTGCCTCTTCAGCTTCTTCGCACCCTCCTCGGATGCCAGGACGATCACCAGCGCGCCGTCAGCCGGGGCGCTCACCTCCAGCTCCGAGAGCGGAGCGAAGACGGGAGGCGAGGCGAGAACGTCCTGGGGGTCAATCGCGGCGGCGTGGGCGGCGCTGGGGTTCGCCAGGGCGTTGCGCCGGTTCTTGGCGACCACGTGAGCGCACTGCTCGCGGGTCGTGCCGGTCGCTGCCAGGTATGCGGACGCCTCCAGCCCCGCCATGGCGTGGGCGCTGAAGCCCAGCGGCCGCACGAAGATCGGGTCGAGGGCGAAGGCGTGCAGCTCGCCCGGCGTGACCACGTTGGACGCCTTACTGTGCGCCTCCACCGATACCACGTCCACGATGCCGCTGGCGATCTGCATGTAGGCCGTCGCCAGCCCCTGGATGGCGTCCCCGCCCACGGTGTAGACGGGTCGCTCGGCGCCGCCGATCTGGTCCGGCACGTACTCGTCGAAGATGCTGGTGCCCTCGGCCAGGTCCTCGGAGCAGGTCAGGAAGGAGTCGATCTCGCTGCGGGCGTCCAGGCCGGCGTCCTCGTAGGCGCGGGTGGCGGCCTCGAACATGAGCTCCTTGTAGGAGAGCCCCGGGCTGGTGGCCCGGAACGCTGTGTGGCCTACACCGATGATGGCGACTTTCGCTGGCATGTCTTGAGTGTGGCTGAACTGCCGAGGGATAAGTCTACCCTAAGCGACCTCCCATTGGCGAGGCCTGGCGGCGCGGCGTCCGCGTTGACAGCCTGGGGCGGCCCTGAGAGAATGTAATCGGCGACTTGAATCTCTGCAATCGAAGGTAGCAATGCCAGCGATAGATGGGGGTTGAGCTGGGAAAGGTGGGTCGTGGAGGCGTTTGACCTGGTCGCCATCGGTGGCGGCAACGGTGGTTACACAGCCGCAATTCGCGCCACCCAGTTAGGCCTCACCGCAGCCCTGATCGAGCGAGAGAAGGTCGGCGGCGTCTGCCTCCACAAAGGTTGTATCCCCACCAAACTCCTGCTGGAGACCGCCCAGAACCTCTCGTTGGTCCGCAAGAGCCGAACCTTCGGCATCACCGCTGATAACATCTCGCTTGACTACGGCCTGCTCGCTGCCCGTCAGGAGCAGGTTGTGGGCGCCCTCCACAAGAGCCTGCGCTCCCTCATCCAGAAGCACAAGGTGGAGATCATCCAGGGCGAGGCCCGGCTCCTCTCGCCCACGGAGGTAGAGGTGGACGGCCGCCGTCTGGAGGCGAAGAACGTCGTCCTCGCCACCGGCTCCAAGCCGAAGAACCTGCCCGGACTGGAGCCGGACGGCCTGCGCATCCTCACCAGCGATCACTGTCTGGAGATGACCGAGGTGCCCAAGTCGCTGGCCGTCATCGGCGCCGGATCAGTCGGCCTGGAGTTCGCCTCCTTCTACCTGGACGTGGGCTCGGAGGTCACCATCATCGAGGCGCTGCCCCATCTTCTCCCCCTTGAGGACGCCAGCCTGGGAAACGGCATCGAAAAGCTGCTTGCCGCCCGCGGCGCTGTCGTCCTCACCGCCGCTACCGTCCGCCCCGAGGCCACGCGCACCTTCGATAACGTAGTGGAGCTCACCATCGAGCGTGATGGTCAGGAGCAGACCGTGCAGTCCGAGAAGGTGCTCGTCGCTATCGGCCGGGAGGGTCTGACCGAAGGCCTCGGGTTGGAGAACACGAACGTTAAGGTCGAACGGAGTTCCGTACAGGTTGATGGCAGCTACCGCACCGATGAGCCTGGCATCTTCGCCGTCGGCGATGTCATCGGCGGATTGCAGCTCGCCCACGTGGCCGCCGTCGAGGGCTACCTCGCCGCCGAGGCGATCGCCGGCAAGGACGTGGAGCCGCTGGACTACAATCGCGTCCCCCGCGTCGCCTACACCCGGCCCCACGTCGCCGCGGTCGGCCTCAGCGAAGGGCAGGCGAAGGAGCTGGGCGGCAACGTGAAGACGAAGCGGTTCTCCTTCCGCAACAACGCTATGGCCCTCATCCATGACGAGACGGAGGGCTTCGTCAAGCTCGTCTACGACGCTGACTCCGGCGACATCCTGGGCGTCCACATCCTGGGCCACCAGGCGGGGGAGCTAATCACGGAGGCGGCGCTGGCCCGCTTCCTCAACGCCTCTGCTTGGGAGTTGGGTACAAACGTTCACCCTCACCCCAGCATGAGCGAGGTGATGGGCGAGGCGGCGCAACTTTCGGCAGGCATCAGCATCTATTGGTAAGGAGGGGATGCAAGGTGGTATCGGTAAGGGAATCTCCAACCGAGCTGGGCCTGAGCAAGGACCAGCTCCTGGACATGCTCTACAAGATGATGCTCTCCCGCGCCGTAGGGCAGCGGGAGCGCATGTTGAACCGGATGGGCAAGGCCCCCTTCGCCGTCACCGGCGAAGGCCACGAGGCGACGCAGGTCGGCACCGCTTACGCTCTGGTGCCCGCCGAGGACTGGGCCTTCCCCTACTACCGCGATATAGGCGTCGCCCTCACCCTCGGTCAGACCGCGCGCGACCTGATGCTGGAGTTCCTGGCACGGGGCGAGAACGTCAGCTCCGGCGGCCGCAACATGCCCTGCCACTTCAGCGATCCCAAGCTGCGCATCGTCTCCGGCTCGGCGCCGGTGGCCACTCAGATCCCGCACGCCGTTGGCGCCGCCTTCGCCGGCAAGCTCCGCGGCCTGGACGAGGTGTCGATGACCTGGTTCGGCGACGGCGCCACCTCCAAGGGTGACTGCCACGAGGCGATGAACTTCGCCGGCGTCCACAGGCTGCCCGTCGTCTTCGTCTGTGAGCATAACCAGTACGCGATCTCCGTCCACTGGACCAAGCAGATGGCGGTGGAGAACGTGGCCGTACGCGCCCAGGGCTACGGCTTCCCCGGCGTGACCGTGGACGGCAACGACGTGCTGGCCGTCTACCGCGCGGCCAGGGAGGCTGTCGAGAGGGCCCGCCGCGGCGACGGCCCCACCTTCATCGAGGCCAAGACCTACCGCCTCGTTCCCCACACCAGCGACGATGACGACCGCCGCTACCGCTCCCGCGAGGAGGTGGAGGAGTGGGGCAAGAAGGACCCGATCCCGCGCTTCCAGGCCTACCTGGAGGAGCATGGCTTGCTGGATGAGAAGACCCGGGACGAGCTGGCCAAGAAGGCGGCGCAAGAGGTGGATGCAGCCACCGAGTACGCTGAGAATGCGCCGCTGCCCGATCCGGAGACCGCGCTCAGGCACGTCTTCGCGGAGGAGGAGGTGGCGTAATGGCTGAGAAGAACATGGTTGAGGCCATCAACGATGCCATGTCGGAGGAGATGAAGCGTGACCCGCGCGTAATGCTCTTGGGTGAGGACGTGGGCGAAGGCGGGGTCTTCCGCGCTACCCAGGGCCTCCGCGATGAGTTCGGCCCCGACCGCTGCGTCGATACGCCCCTGGCAGAATCCGCCATCATCGGCGTCGCCATCGGCGCCTCCCTCAACGGCGTCCTTCCCATCGCCGAGATCCAGTTCGCGGACTTCATCCATCCCGCAATGGACCAGATCGTGAGCGAGGCCGCCCGTCTGCGCTACCGCTCCAACGGCAGCTGGGGCTGCCCTATCACCGTCCGCGTTCCCTATGGCAGCGGCATCCACGGTGGCCCTTACCACTCCCAGAGCATCGAGGCGATCTACGGCCACGTACCCGGCCTCAAGGTCGTCTGTGTTGCTACCCCCTATGACGCCAAGGGCCTCCTCAAGTCGGCGATACGCGATCCGGACCCCGTCCTCTTCCTGGAGCACAAGAGAGCCTACCGGCTGTACCGCCAGGACCTCCCGGATGACGATTACACCGTCCCCATCGGCGAAGCGGAGGTGAAGCGCGAGGGCTCGGATATCACCCTTATCACCTACGGCATGATGCTGCACCACTCCCTCAAGGCCGCCGAAACCGTGCAGGATGAGGGCGGTGCCAGCGTGGAGGTGATCGACCTGCGCACCATCTCGCCGCTGGACAAGAAGACCGTCCTGAAATCCGTCGAGAAGACGGGCAAGGCGCTGGTGGTGTACGAGGACAACTTCACAGGTGGCTTCGGTGCAGAGGTTGCTGCTATCATTGCCCAGGAGGCGTTCGAGTTCCTG
>CBDURB010000041.1:0-8965 GCA_965369585.1 uncultured bacterium | reverse complement strand
GCATCGACGCCGTAGATGCGGAGTGGAGAGAGGCCACCGGCGCCTACGACGGCTTCGGCGTGGGCTACACTCGCCCCAGGCGCTCCTAGACCGGCAACTCTGGCTTCGGTGAGACCACCTCCGGCGCAAGTGGGCTGACCCTGGTGCTGATTTCCCTGTAACACGGCAACTTGCCTGCTTATCGATATAACAATCGGCTGCCTCCGTACGTCTAATAACCAGGAAGGAAGGAGGCGCAAATGGCACGGGGCAGAGTTGCTCTTGTGATGGCGGCTGTCATCGGCCTGCTGCTCGCTTCGCCCGGCGGGTCTCTCAGCGCCGACGAATATAACGTCGTGGAAGGCGATACCCTCTCGGAGATCGCGGAGAGGCACGGCGTGACCGTGGAGGAGCTGGCCGAGACCAACGGCATCGTGGACCCGGACCTAATTCTGAGCGGTGAGGTCTTGCTCGTTCCCGGTGGCGCTGGCGGTCAGGCTGCCATCGCCCGGCAGGGCGGCCAGACGTCCGACGGCGCTACCTACATCGTGCAGCTCGACGATACCGTCAGCCTGATCGCAGAGCGCTTCGGTGTCCCCGCCGTCGCCATCGTCATGGCGAATGGCCTGACTGACCCGCACTTCATCCTGGAGGGCCAGGCGCTCACGATACCCGTCGTCCAGAGCCCGCTGGTGCGGCCTGTGTCGCCGCGGATAGAGGCGCTGCTGGACGAGTTCGCCGCTGTCGAAGGCCTGGACCCGGGGCTGGTGAAGGCGGTAGCCTACATCGAGAGCGGCTGGCAGCCGGACGCGGTGAGCTCCATCGGCGCCATTGGCGTCATGCAGATCGTGCCCTCGACGGGCTACTGGCTTGAGACGGAGATCTTCGGCTACGACTTGGACATCGAGACCAGCGCTTACGACAACATCAAGGTCGGTGCGCGCTATCTGCGTATCCTCCTGGACCTCACCGGCGATATCGACCAGGCGGTGGCCGCTTACTATCAGGGGTACAGCACCCTCAGCCTCGGGGTCATCTACGAGGACACGATACAGTACGTGGCTAGCGTGAATGCGACCAAGGAACGGTTCTGGCCGTAGAGCAGAGACAGCTGCGGCGCTCCGTTCTCCTGGCGCAGGCGCGGGAGTAGTGGTGCTTGGTCTTACGGCCTGTCACTGGCCTTCCACGCCTGCTGAGGAGCCCGTGCCCCACTCCTCGCCGTGGCTCCAGTCCAGCATGATGACGTCTATCTCTTCCCCCGGCTGAACCTCATCGACCTCCGGCTGGATGACCGTCAGCGCGTTAGCGTAAACCATGGACGTGAGCATCCCGGAGCCCTGTGGCCCCGTAAGGGAAGCGTAGTAGCGGCCGTCACGCTCAGTGACGATGCAGCGGGCGTACAATCGGCGTGGGTCATCTCTGTTGACGATCCGCTCCTCAGCGACCGCCTTGATCATGGGCCGCTGCCAGTCTGTCTTGCCCATCATCTTCATCAGCGCCGCCCGCCCGAACAGCTCGAACGTCACCATGGAGCTTACCGGGTTGCCGGGCAGCCCGATGTGTGGCACCCGCCGGCCATCCTTACGGAAGCAGCCGAACGCGAGTGGCTTGCCCGGCTTCATCGCCACTGTCCAGAAGTCGATGTCCCCTTCCCGGGCCAGCACCTCTTTCACCATATCGTAATCGCCGCGGGAGACCCCGGCGGAGGTGATGAGCATGTCGGCGTCCAGCCCCTCGTGGATCTTGGCGGTGAGCTCATCGACCGTATCTCTAGCGATGCCCAGCAGGCGCGGCACGCCTCCGTAGCGCCGGACAAGAGCGCCGATGCCGTAGGCGTTGGCGTCGTATATCTTCTCCGGTGGCTTCGGCTGACCGGCCTCCACCAGCTCGTCGCCTGTGGACAGGATCGCCACCACCGGTCGCCGGATCACATTCGCGGATGCGTGCCCCAGGGAGGAGAGCACGCCGATCTCTGATGCCCTCAGCACCCGGCCCTTCTCCATCACCAGCTGGCCGCGGCGAATGTCCTCGCCGGCGCGCCGAATGTTGGCGCCGGGCTGGGCTTCCTTGAACACCTGTACCTTCGCATCCACCTGGTGGGCGCGCTCAGGCGCCTGGTCGAACGGTTCGTCCGTCTCTTCGAACGGCACGATGGCGTCAGCCCCCGCGGGCACCGGCGCCCCGGTCATGATGCGGACCGCAGTCCCCGCGGCTACCTCGCCTTCGAAGATGTAGCCGGCTGCTACCTCGCCCGTGACGTGCAGTTGCACCGGCGAGTCCTGCGAGGCTCCGGCCGTGTCCTCGGCGCGCACGGCGTAGCCGTCCATCGCGGTGTTGTCCAGCGGCGGTATGATGAAGTCGGACGTGACGTCCTCGGCCAGGACCTGACCCAGCGCCTCCAGCAGCGGTTTCTGTTCCGGCTCCAGGACGTCGACGTAGCTGAGGATACGCTCCAGCGCCTCGTCAACGGTGATCATCATTCGTTCCGGTCCCAGTGATTGTGCGGCGCCACCGCCTATAGCTAAAATAGCGGCGCCTGGGCGCCACTATTTTAGCACCGTTGCGGCTTCGATTTGGCTTAGCCGAGCTGTACGACCAGGCAGGTCGTTGTGCGCTGAACGCCGTCCACCTGCTGGATGCCATCGGTTATCGCTCGGCCCACCTTGTCAAGGTCGTCCGCTTCCAGCGTCGCTATGACGTCGAAGGGTCCGGTGACCGCGTCCACTGATACGATCCTGGCGTCCTTGAACTGGAGCTTCTGCACGCCCTCGGCAACGCCTTTCGCCTTGCCGACCGCCGATTCTATCAGCACGTAGGCCCGCGTCATGCTCACTCTCCTTTCCTCCACTACCTGACGCCGAAATCATACCGCCTGACGTCAGGCTGTCAAGGGATGCGCTGTCTTGGGCGTGCAGTTGCTCCTAGCCCGGGCTGGCTCCACAATGGAGGCGCGTCCACCGGCCACCTTCCTGAAATGCATCGCGATGAACGATGAGCGACCGCCGTCCCTGAAATCCCTCGGCCGTATCTGCGACGAGCCGTACGGGTTCTGGCTGGACAGTGCGCTGGCGGATGATAGGCTGGGACAAAACTCTTTTTGGGGTACCGATCCATTCCTCATCCTGCGTTCGTCTGGGACCGCGATCGAGCTGTGGACACGCGGCGGCACTCACCGGTTCAGCGGCAGCCCGTTCGAGACGTTGCGCCAGCTCCTGCGCGACAATCAACACACGGGCCTGGCGCGGGGCGCCTCCGGCGGCGCCGTCGGTTACTTTGCATACGAGCTGAAGCGGTTCGTCGAGGAGTTGCCGCAGCGCGCCGCCGGTGACCTGGGCCTGCCGGAGTGCTACCTTTGCTTCTACAAGCGCATCGCCCGCTTCGATCCACGGCCGCTTGCCGCCGCTGGCTCCGCCGTGCCGCGACACAGCCCGATGGATAGCACCGACGCGCCGCCCTCCAGTTTCACACCTGCGGGTTACAAGGGGGCGGTGCAGCGGGTGCGAGATTACATCTTCGCCGGCGATATCTATCAGGCGAACCTCTCCCAGCGGTTTCATCTCCCCCTCAGGAACAACCCCTTCGATGTCTACTTGCAACTTCGTAGCCATAACCCGGCGCCCTTCTCCGCCTACATCAACCTGCCTGAGGTGCAGGTGCTGAGCGCCTCGCCGGAGCGTTTTCTGCGGTTCGACCCAGGCAATCGTCGCCTGCAGACACGGCCCATCAAGGGGACGCGTCCGCGCGGCAGGACTGAGGAAGAAGACGAAGCGCTGGCTCGGAAGCTGCTCACGAGTGAGAAGGACCGTGCCGAAAACGTGATGATCGTGGATCTGGAGCGCAACGACCTTGGCCGCGTGGCGGAGATCGGCTCCGTGCGTGTCACGGAACTCGTCTCCCTGGAGACGCTTCCTACCGTCTTTCATCTAACTTCTACCGTTGAGGCCACCCTGCGAGAGGACCGCGATGTAGTCGATCTCCTGTTGGCCACTTTCCCCGGCGGTTCCATAACCGGCGCGCCTAAGATCCGGGCGATGGAGATCATCGACGAGTTGGAGCCGACGGCGCGCAGCGTCTACACGGGCGCCATCGGCTACCTCGGCTTTGACGGCTCCATCGACCTGAACATCGCCATCCGCACCATCTTGGTCAGGCATGGGGTCGCCTACTTCCAGGCGGGAGGCGGCATAGTGGCCGATTCAGACCCCGAGATGGAGTATCAGGAGACGCTGCACAAGGCGAGGGCCCTGCGCGACGTGCTGGTTGGCTCCGGACTGTCCGACACAAATGGGGTGAGGCCCTATGCGGTGGATATATCTCAACGGTGAGCTAGTACAGCAGGAGACGGCTACGGTCTCAGCGCTGGACCGCGGGTTGCTGTACGGGTATGGCCTGTTTGAGACGATGCGCTCCTACGGCGGTCGCGTGTTCCGTCTGGAGCAGCACTACCAGCGGCTCCGTGACGGGGCGGCCCGTCTCGCGATGGATGTGCCCCTGACGCTGCACCAACTCAGCGACGCTGTGGAGGCCGTGCTCGATCGCAATGAGTTGAGTGACGCCCGTGTGCGGTTGACGCTGACCGCTGGCGCTGAGGGGGCGGCTGGCAGCGTGATCCTTCTGGCGCGGGAGGTGACGGAGTACCCGCGTCAGCTCTACAGGCGGGGGATATCGGCCCTCGTCACATCTGTGCGCCGGAATGAGACGTCTTTCCTGTCCGGAGTGAAGTCGCTGAACAACCTCGACAACGTTCTGGCACGCGAGGAGGCACACCGGCAGGGCGCGGGCGAGGCGATCCTGCTGAACACACGTGGGTTCGTCGTTGAGGGGAGCGCCAGTAACGTGTTCTTGGTGCTGGACGGTCGTCTTGTCACCCCCAATCTTTCGTCAGGCTGCCTGGCGGGTATCACCCGGCAAGCGGTACTGGAGCTGGCGGACGCAGCCGGGCTGGAGGCTGTTGAGTCGGAGGTGGAGCTGGCCGCCTTTGCGGTCGCCTCGGAAGCCTTCCTCACCGGCTCCGTCATGGAGGTGATGCCTTTGACGCGGCTCGACGACGGGCCTATCGGCTCCGGCCGGCCGGGGCCGGTTACCGGGCGGCTGGGGCGGCTGTATCGGGAGATGGTACTCTAGGAGACGGCCGCGGCCCGGACCACTTAGGGGAAAAACTCCGTCCTGGCTGGCCGAAACGCGTTGCCGACGCCCTCGGCGGGGTTCTATAATGGCCGCGACCCCTGATCCCGCCCTGCCTATGCCTTCTGATAACGAATCGCTCACTCAGATAGAATCGCAGGCGCTTAGCGAACTGGATGCCGTCGCTGACGACGACGCGTTGGAACGCTGGCGAGTCGCCTACTTGGGCCGACGTGGGCGCCTGACTCTGGTCCTGCGCGGCTTGGCTGACCTGCCGATAGAGGAGCGCAGGGGCGTGGGCGCCAGGGCTAACAAGCTGAAGCAGCAGCTGGAGGCATCCGCGGAGGAGAAGAGGGCACGCCTCGCTCAGTCTGCCAGCGAGGCGCTTAACGCGGAGCGGATAGACGTTACCCTTCCCGGCCCGCTTCTTCCCAGAGGTCGCCTTCACCCTACGACACAAACCCTGCGGGATGTGCTGGACTGCTTCGTCTCCATGGGCTTCCAGGTGGTGGAAGGCCCGGAGATCGAATGGGACCACTACAACTTCGAGGCGCTTCGTATTCCCCGCGATCACCCGGCCCGCGATATGTGGGACACACTGTGGATCGACTACGAGAAGGACGGCGAGCGACCGATGCTCTTCCGTACTCACACCTCGCCCAACCAGATACGTGTGATGGAGCAGACGCCGGAGCCGCCCGTCCGTGTTGTCGTCCCGGGCAAAGTGTACCGCTACGAAGCGACCGACCCAACCCACGAGTGGATGCACACTCAGGTGGAGGGGCTAGCCGTGGACGAGGGGATAAGCCTGGCCGACCTGAAAGGTACGTTGGCGGACTTCGCCCGCCGCATCTTCGGTCCCGATCGCAAGGTCGCCTTTCGCTGTGACTACTTCCCGTTCGTTGAGCCGGGGATGGAGTTGCGCATCGACTGCTTCTTGTGCGGCGGAGAGGGGTGCCGCACCTGCTCCCACAGCGGCTGGATCGAGATCCTCGGCGCTGGAATGGTGCACCCGGAGATACTAGATGCCGTTGGCTACGACTCCGAGCGGTACACCGGCTTCGCTTTCGGCATGGGCATTGAGCGCATCGCCATGCTCCGGCATGGTATCGAGGACATCCGCCTCTTTTATTCGAATGACCTGCGCTTCTTGAAGCAGTTCTGAGGAAGAGCAATGCGCGTACCGCTAAAATGGCTCTCCGAATACGTTGACCTGACCCTTGACCCCAAGCAACTGGCGGAGAGGCTGACCATGGCAGGTGCGGAGGTGAGTCAGATCATTACCACCGCCGGCGAATGGGATGGCGTCTCCGTTGGCGAGGTGGTTGACGTCTCCCGGCACCCGAACGCAGACCGGCTGGTGCTGGCGACCGTGGAACTGGGCGGAGAACGCCACACCGTGGTGTGCGGTGCTCCGAACGTGGCCGTGGGCCAGAAGGTGCCGTTCGCGCGCACCGGCGCCCACCTCATCGATGGCCGCACCGGCAAGACTACGGTCCTCAAGCCCGCTGTCATCCGCGGGGTGGAGTCCGCGGGCATGGTCTGCTCGGAAAAGGAGCTTGGCCTCTCCGACTATCACGAGGGGATCATGGTGTTAGCTGACGATGCGCCCGTGGGGGCCCCCATCTCCACGTACCTGGGCGACGTGATCTTCGATATGGACATAACCCCTAACCGGCCTGACCTCCTGTCTATAGTGGGCGTGGCCCATGAGGTGGCCGCGCTCAGCGACGGTAGCGTCCGGGATCCGTCGACCCAATATACCGCCGCCGCCAAGCCGATTAAGGGCCGCGTGGGCGTGGAGATCGCCGATCCCGATCTATGCCCTCGCTATGTGGCTGCCCTTATCGAAGGGATCAAGATGGGCGAGTCGCCGCCATGGATGCAGGAGCGCCTGGTAGCCGCCGGGCTACGGCCGATCAATAACATTGTCGACATAACAAACTACGTAATGCTGGAGCTGGGCCAGCCTTTGCATGCCTTCGACTTCAAACGGGTGCGTGAGGGTCAGATCATAGTGCGGCGCGCCCGCCCGGACGAGACCTTGCTGCTCCTGGACGGCAGGGAGCAGAAGCTATCGCCCGATATGCTGGTCATCGCCGACGCCGAGGCGGCTGTCGCTCTGGCCGGCGTCATGGGTGGGGCGGAGAGCGAGATCGACCAGGACACGACAGCCGTGTTGCTGGAATCGGCGAACTTCCACGGGCCGAACATCCGGCGGACGGCTGCCGCCTTCAAGGTGCGCACGGACGCCTCCCTTCGCTTCGAGAAGGGCCTCAGCCCGCAGCTGCCGCCGGTCGCCGCTCAGCGGGCGGTCAAGATGATGGTGGAGCTGTGCGGGGGGAAGGCCGCGGCAGGCCTCATTGATGTCTATCCGAAGCGGAAGAAGGATGTCCGCGTCACGCTTTCTCAGCGGCGGCTCCACACCCTGCTGGGCATGGAGCTACCGGTGAGACGGGTGCGCCAGGTCCTCTCATCCCTCGGTTTCTCCTGCCGCTGGACGCCCCCCGACAGCTACGTTGTGCGTGTGCCCTACTGGCGTACCGACGTGAGCATCGCCGACGATGTTGTGGAGGAGATCGCCCGCATTGTCGGCTACGACCAGCTCCCGACCACGCGCCTTCGCGGTGAATTCCCCCCCGTTTGGCCACAACCCCGGCGTGAGCTGCGCAACACCGTCGCCGATACCCTTGTTGCTGCCGGGATGCAGGAGGTGGTCACCTACTCATTGACCAGTCTGGAGGCTCTCGCCAAAGTGCTGGCGCCCGAGGAGCTGTCCAGCGATGCGCTGCTCCGCGTCGCCAACCCGATGAGTAGGGATCAGGAGTATGCGCGGACGTCACTGCGGGCCTCGCTGTTGCAGGCCTTGGCTGATAACGTTATGCATCGTGATGATCTCACCGCTCTGTTCGAAACGGCGCGCGTTTACCTGCCGCGGCCGGACGACCTGCCGAATGAGGTTGAGACCGTCGCCGCTGTCATCAGCGGTCGGCCGCCTGACCGCTGGGGCGAGCCGAGCGGTGAGCCTGCGGGCTTATACGAGGCGAAGTCCTATCTAGACCTGCTGTTCCATCGCCTGGGCGTATCAGCCCAGTACGATGAAGCGACGGATTACGCTTTCCTCCGCGGCCGTACCGCCGCCGTCGTCGTGGATGGCCAGCGCATCGGCCTAGTCGGCCAGGTGCACCCGCGGGTGGTGTCGCAGTTCGGTCTTGAGGCCCCGGTTGCGATGTTCGAGCTGGATCTGGACGCCCTCTTGCCCCACGTGAAAGAGGTGCGTCATTACCAGCCGGTGGCCTCGTACCCTTCGCTGGAGGAGGACCTTGCCGTCGTCGTTGAGTCGGATGTCACGGCGGCGCAAGTGCAGAGCATCATCCAGCAGTCGTCGCTGGTGCGCTCGGTCCGTCTGTTCGATGTTTACAGTGGCTCACAGGTGCCGGCTGGCAAGAAGTCGCTCGCCTTCTCCGTCTCCTACCAGGCGGCCGATCACACCCTTACCGATGAGGAGGTGCGGCGTCAGCGTGAGCGTATCGTCGCCCGCCTGGGACAGGAATTGGGCGCCGTACTCCGGGGCTGAGAGCAGAGGGCTGCTATGCCTTACCGCTGTGTGGGAAGGCGGGCTATCCCGCCAGCGCTGCCTTGGCGGTCTCGGCCAGCGTGGTGAAGGTGGCGGTATCCCGTACCGCTAGGTCCGCCAGCAGCTTGCGGTCGATCTCCACCTGCGCCTGTTTGAGGCCGCTCATCAGCTTCGAGTAGCTGAGGCCGTTGAGGCGCGCGGCGGCGTTGATGCGTGCTATCCACAGGCGGCGGAAGTCGCCCTTGCGGTCGCGCCGGTGCACGTAGGCGTACTGGAGCGCGTGCA
>CBDURB010000040.1:0-9054 GCA_965369585.1 uncultured bacterium | reverse complement strand
TCGCGGAAGGTCAGCCCGTACGGGTTCCGTCGCAGCAGCTGGCGCTCTACCTTGCTCTCCAGCTCGTCGTGGGCCTTCCGCAGCGCCTCCTCCGCCCGCCTGCGCTCTGTGATATCGCGCAGGGCGGTTACCGTGACTCCGCGTCCCTTGTACGTGTGTCGTTTGCCGATGAGTTCTACGGCAAGAGTGGTGCCGTCCTTCCTCAAGCCGACAGCTTCGAAGGGCTGTTGCGCCTTTGCGCTGATCTTCTCATTGACTAGGTCGCGAGATTCCTCAGCCGCAAGATCAAGAACGGATTTGCCAATAATCTCTGAGAGCGGGTAGCCAAACATCCTCTCGAACGCAGGGTTTGCATCCAAGATCACACCGTTGTCATGGATGGCGATCCCTTCGAAAGCGGCCTCAAAGATACTCCGAAGCCGCTGCTCGCTCTCCTGCAGCGCCTCCTCCGCCTGCTTGCGCTCCGTGATGTCGCGGGCGACCCCCTCGACCGCCACCAGGTTGCCCTCCTCGTCATAGATGGGCGCGTTGTGATGCTCCAACCAGACGATGGCGCCGTCTTTGCGTATCCAGCGCAGCGCGAGGGGATCGCTCAGGGGTTGTTCGATCATCCGCTGCAGTGTTTGCCGATCATCGGGATGGATGACCTTGAGGTCCAGATCGGGGTCGGCATAGAACTCCTGGGGCGTGTAGCCGGTGATGGCCGTGACTGCCGGGCTGATGTAATCGTAGCCTGGGGTGGGGATGAATCGATAACGAAAGATAACGTCAGGGGCGTTCTCGGCCAGCCGCCGAAACCGTTCCTCGCTCTCCCGTAGCGCCTCCTCCGAGCGTCTGCGCTCGCTGAGTTCGAGTTGAAGTCGTTCATTGACCGACGTCAACTCGGCGGTGCGTTCCTGCACCCGCATCTCCAGCTCGTCGTGAGCCTTCCGCAGGGCCTCCTCCGCCCGCTTTCGCTCTGTGACATCACGGGCGATGAGGTGGAGGAGGGGTCGGCCTGCTAGCGTAATAGATTTTCCGCTCGCTTTGACCGCGATGCGCGAGCCATCCTTGCGCACCCAGACCGTCTCTACACAGTAATGGCCGTTCTCCCGCATTTGGCTGACCCACTCGCGTTGAGTCTGTTCAAGCACCTCTGGCGCGACGATCTCTTGGGGGGCCAGCAGTCCGATGAGTTCTGGCAGGGAGTACCCAAGCATCTCCGCCGCCGCTGCGTTAGCGTCCACGATCTTCCCAGCCGGGCGAGTTACAGTCAGGACGGCATCAGACGTCGGCGCTGGTGGCCTGTCGTATTTCTCCTCGCTCCGCGCCTCCGCCTCCTCCATCCGCTCCCGCGTGGGCGCCTCCTTGACCATGACCAACTCGCTCCCTTCGTATTTCGCCCGCTAAGACTACGCTCAACGGTCTTATCACCTAGCCTTCGGGCTGGCGAAACGAGAGACTACTAAACCGAAAGCAAGTGTAAGTTAGCATGTGACAAATTACTGTCAAGGGCTGCGACAGCAATCGCTATATTGCCGCTATTTGGGGGAGGCGCCGCCGCGGCTCCTGGCGCGCGACTGCGCCACGATCTCCGGCAGCACGGACAGCAGGTAGTCCACCTCCTCGTCCGTGTTGTCGGGCCCGACAGTGAGGCGCAGGGCGGCGACGGCCCCGCTCAGCGGCATGCCCATCGCCACTAGGACGTGTGAGGGTTCCCAGGTCGCGGAGGTGCAGGCGCTACCGGCGCTGGCGGCGATACCGTGCTTATCGAGGGCGGCCAGCATATCGTCTGACTCCGCACCCTCGAAGCTGAAGTGCGCGTTGTTGGACAGACGCCGCTCCGGGTGGCCGTTAAGGTTGGCGTTGGGCACAGCGGCGAGCACGCCTTCAACGATCCGGTCTCTTAGGCGGCGAGAGGAGCTGGAGTACTCCTGGCGGTTTCCCTGGGCCAGGCGCAGGGCCGCGGCCGTACCCACTATGCCGCCCACGTTCTCCGTGCCGGCGCGGCGCTGGCGCTCCTGGCCGCCGCCGCTTTGGAGGGGCAGGAAAGGCGTGCCTCCCCGCAGGTAGAGCACACCCACTCCCTTGGGGCCGTAGAACTTGTGCGAAGACAGGCTGAGCAGGTCCACCCCTAACGCCGCCACGTTCAGGTCCAGAGAGTTCGCCGCCTGCACCGCGTCAGTATGGACGGGGATGCGCCGCCGCAGCTGCTTGGCCCTCTCCCGTACCGCCGCCGCTATATCGGTCACTGGGTTGATAGTGCCCACCTCATTGTTGGCCAGCATCACGCTTACCAGAACGGTGCGGTCGGTCAACGCCTCGGCTACGGATTGCGGGCTCACCGTACCGTACCTGTCTACAGGCACGTACGTGGTCTTAAAGCCGAAGCGATCCAGGTATTCGCAGGAGTGGAGAACGGCGTGATGCTCCGTTGAACAACTGACGATGTGGTTGCCCATCCCGGCCAGCTGCTGGGCGAACGCCACCCCTTTGATCGCCAGGTTGATCGACTCCGTGCCCGCTCCCGTAAATACGACCTCCCGGGTCCGGCAGCCGAGAACTTCGGCCACGCTGCTCCGCGCTTCGTTCACCGCTCTCGCGGCCTGGTGGCCCAAGGCGTAGGCGCCGGAGGGGTTGCCGAAGTGGCCACTTAGGTAAGGGAGCAGCGCCTCTAACACCTCAGGGTGGAGAGGAGTGGTGGCGGCGTGATCCAGGTATATGGAGCGTTTCATGGACGACCTTCGGGTATACGGGGGAGGGGTATCATGTCCAGCTTAGCTGGCCGGTGTCGTATCTGTCAACGAAAGGGGGTCTCAGATCTGTATGATGCTGCGTGCTACGCGCACAGAGACCTCGTTGCGCCGGGGCTCCAGCAGCTCCACCCCCTCCACGGTCAGCGGCCGGTTTGCACGATAGTAGACGGCTGCCTTCATGGCGATACCTCCCTTAGTCTAGCCCCTCGCGAAAGCGCCAGTAGTCTATCGCGCGGCGCAGCGCCTTGGCCCCGGCCTGGAAGCTGGCGAAGGGCGGTATGTTGCGCTCCAGGAGCCGGGATCGGATCATCATCGAGACGTCCTCCAGGTGCCCGGCGTGAGCGATGGCGATGAACGGTTTTCGGGAGCGCTCCCGGTGGGCGGAGAGGGTGTCCAGCAGCGAGTCCAGTATCGTCGGGTTCTCCCGCATGCGGCGGGCCAGGAAACCGGCCCCCACCTCCATGGCGATTGCGTCGACGCTCTCGTCCTCCTCCAGTATCTCCAGCAGCTTCTGGAGGTTCTGGGGCAGGAACCCCATGCCGATGGTGCCGCCGGAGTCCAGCGGGTTGCGGTAGCTGCCGCCGATGGTGTTGAAGAACTGCGACAGCTTCTCGTAAGAAGTGGCGGTGAGGAGCGGCACCTCCAGCCCTTCGCGCTCGAAGGCGTCGGTGATGACCACCGACTGGCCGCCGGTCATGGCGATAAGGCCCATGCGGTAGCCCGTGCCCGGCTTGCAGTAGACGAGCGCCTTCACGGCGTCGATAGTCTCGTCCAGGTTATCGGCCTGCACTACGCCGGCTTGGCGCATCGCCGCGTCCCACACTGCGGGGGCCGTGGCCAGCGCCGCTGTGTGGGAGTAGATCGCCCGCGCGCCGGCCGCGCTGATGCCGCCCTTCCACACCACCACCGGCTTCACGCGCGCCGTCTCCCGCAGGGCGCGGAAGAAGCGGCGGCTGTCCTTCGCCCCCTCGAAGTACATGCCGATGACCTCCGTCTCGGCATCGGCCGCCAGGTACTCCAGGTAATCGGCGGCGTCCAGGACCACGGCGTTGCCGAAGCTAACCGCCTTGGAGCAGCGGATCCCGTGACGGTCGCCCACCAGCGAGAAGTTGATGCAGTGGGTGCCGCTCTGGGAGATGAACCCCACGTTGCCGGCGTCGCCCGCGGGCTGGTCCCAGGAGTTGCGCAACCCCAGGCGCCGGTTGTATATCCCCATGCAGTTTGGCCCGATGAGCAGCAGGCCTCCGCCTGGGGCGGACTTTGCTATCTCGCCGACTTGCTTCTGCAACTGGACTCCCTCTTCCGTCTCCGTCTCCGCGAAGCCGGAGGTGAACAGGGTGACGGCGCCGACACCCTTCTCGATACAGTCGGCGACGACGCGAGGGGAGATCTGCCGTGGCACCGCGCACACCACGTAGTCGATCTCGTCCGGTATCTCCAGGAGGCTGGAGTAGTTGGGCACGCCCAACTCTTCGATGCCCGGTATCTCATTCGGATCGATCTGCACGGAGTAGACCTTGCCCTGGAAGGTGCTCATGGAGCGCAGCCACAGGTAGCCCATCGCCCGCTTGTCTCCCACCACAGCCACGGTGCGGGGGTTGAAGGCGCGGTCGAGCCCCCGCTGAACGTTGCTCCGGATGTCGGCGGCGCGGGCCACTACATCTCCCCTTGGAGCTCCATGTACAGCCGCTCCACCAGCAGGGGCAGTCGCTCCGGGTTTGCCCACTGGGTGTAGAAGCCGCCGACGTTCAGCTTGCGCGCCGCCTCCGCCGCCGGCTCGCCCGCCCGGTACGACTTGCGTGCCTCACGTCGAACCAGCGCCAGGTAGTCGCGCATCTCCCGCAGCTCCGCCTTGGTGCCGATGGGCCCGTGCCCAGGCACGATCACCTCCACGTCCAGGTCAGCGATGCGGTCGGCGACGCGGATCCAGCCGCTGACGTGGCAGTCGAAGGGGCCCGGCACCACGTAGTGGAAGGCCACGTCGCCGGCGAACAGCACCTTCTCCTTGGGCAGGTAGACCAGCGTGTCATCGGGGGTGTGGGCCGGCCCCATGTACAGCAGCTCGACCGCGCGGTCGCCCTGATAGAGGGTCATCTGCCCCGCGTAGACGGTGTCCGGCAGGACCAGACGCACGTCTGCCATCTCCGCGGCGAGGTCCGGCATGAACCGCTGGAGCCGCTTCAAGGGTATGCCGAAACGGATCATCTCCTCACGGCAGTTTACGTGGGCCACGATCTCAGAGCGGGGGAAGAACTGGTTGCCGCCGATGTGGTCGATGTGATGGTGGGTGTTGATCAGGTGGGAGACGGGCTTCTTCGTTGCCTTGCGGATCGCTCGCAGGTAGCGTTTCGTCATGCTGGGCACGAACAGGGCATCGACAGCGATCGCGCTGTCGTTCCCGACGATGAGGCCGCCGTTGGAGACGCCGGTGACGCCGCCGCCCTGGACGTAGCCGTAGACGTTGGGCGCCACTTCGATCATGCCTGTGGGCCAGCGCTTGGGGATGGAGCGGCGCGTCATGCCTCTAGCCCACCACGATGCGGGCATCCACCGCCAGGGCACCGTCCTTGTAGGCGAACACCGGGTTCAGATCCAACTCCTCGATCTCCGGGTGTGCATCCACGAAGGCGGACACCTTTAGCAGCAGCTTCTCCAGCGCCTCCAGGTCCGCGGGCTCCTGGCCGCGGAACCCCTGCAGCACTGGGAACCCCTTGATCTCGCGCACCATCTGGCGGGCGTCCCGCGGCTCCAGAGGGACGATGCGGAAGGATACGTCCTTGAGCACCTCCACCAGGACGCCGCCCAGGCCGAACATGAGCACAGGCCCGAACTGCGGGTCCTTGCTCATGCCGACGATCACCTCGATGCCGGGGCGGGCCATCTTCTGAACGGCAACCCCCTCTATGCGGGCGTTGGGCTCGTGCCGCTTCACGGCGTCGCTGATCTCCGCGAACGCCGCTGTCACGGTCTCCGGCGAGTCCAGCCCCAGCCGGACGCCGCCTACGTCCGACTTGTGGGTCACGTCCGGCGATACGATCTTGAGCACCACTGGGTAGCCCAGCTCCTTGGCCGCCTTCACCGCCTCGGCGGCGCTCGGGGCGAGGCGGGCGCTGGTGGTAGGGATGCCCGCCTCGTCCAATATCTGCTTGGACTCGATCTCCGTGAGGACGGTGCGGCCTTCGCTCTTGGCGCGGTCTATGACGTCTACGATGGACAAACGGCTCCTCCGCTGTGTGTGAAAGCGGGCCTAATGATACGCCAGCCCTCTCGTGAACGTCAACGAGAGGGCTGCTTGCTTGCGGTCTGGATGGTCTAGGTGGAGACTTTGTTGTTGCTTGCGGGCTTGCGAAGCCGGCTCATGGAGGAGCGGTAGGCGTAGTTCTGGAACTCGCGAGAGGCGCCGCACACCTGGCAGACGCCGGTGCTGGTCTCCCCACAAGGGCTGGCGATGCGCCAGTGGTGCTTGCAGCCTACCTCATCTTCTTGTTCGGTGCTGGGGGTGCTGAGCGACTCTACCATCGCATCCTACCACTACGTTTCTGCTGCCCGCCGCCGCCGCCGCCGCCTGGGGCGCCTTCGCGGGAACGCGGCTTCGCCTCGTCTACGGTCAGGGTGCGGCCGTCCAGCATCTTGCCGCTGAGTTCCTCAATAGCCTTGCGGCCCTCAGCGTTGGTTGACATCTCAACGAAGCCGAAGCCACGGGAGCGCCCGGAATAGCGGTCGGTGATCACGCTGGCTGACTCCACCGTGCCAGCTTGCTCGAAGAAGACACGGAGACCGTCGTCGGTCGTGTCGAAAGACAAGCCTCCGACGTAAAGCTTCATGGACACGGGGGGCCTCCTCGTTTGGGGCGATAGCCTTCCATTTGACAGAGGGTCTGCCTTGAACGTCGAAAGGCGGGCCGTTGAAGGCAGCGGCGATATCCTAACTATAGCCGATTTTAATGCTTGGGGAAAGGGAGCCGTCGCCGCACCGGGCGCTACACCACGGATCGCTCTCTGTACTCCCCGAACACGTCCCGCATGACGTTGCAGACCTCGCCCAGGGTGCAGTAGGAGTTCACCGCCTCCAGCAGGTAGGGCATCACGTTCTCTGAACCGCGACAGGCATTCTCCAGCGCCTTGAGGCAGCGGGTCGCCTCGCGGTTGTCACGCTGGCGGCGCAGGCGCTGGAGCCGCTTCACCTGGCGCTCCTCACCCCGCGGGTCCATCTGCAGGACAGGTATCTCCAGCGGCTCGTCCAGGACGTACTCGTTCACGCCCACAATGATCCGCTGCCGCAAATCGATCTCACGCTGGTATTGGAAGGAAGCCTCAGCGATCTCCCGCTGGAAGAAGCCGCTCTCGATCGCGGGGAGCACGCCGCCCAGGTCCTCGATGCGATGGAAGTAGGCGTAGGTCTCATCCTCCGTCTCCTTGGTGAGCGCCTCCGTGAAGAAGCTGCCGCCAAGAGGGTCTACGGTGTTGGCGACGCCGGATTCGTGCGCGATCACCTGCTGGGTGCGCAGGGCCAGCCGCGCCGCCTTCTCGCTGGGTAGGGCGAGCGCCTCGTCCATGGCGTTGGTGTGCAGGGACTGCGTGCCCCCCAGCACTGCCGCCAGGGCTTGGATGGCGGTGCGGACCAGGTTCACCTCCGGCTGCTGGGCGGTCAGGGAGACGCCGGCGGTCTGGGTGTGGAAGCGCAGCCACCAGGAACGCGGGTTCTTGGCACCAAAGCGCTCCCTCATCTCGTGCGCCCAGATACGGCGGGCGGCGCGGAACTTCGCCACCTCTTCGAAGAAATCGTTGTGGCAGTTGAAGAAGAAGGACAGCCTGGGCGCGAACTCGTCGATGTCCAGCCCCCGGTCCAGGCTCCAGCGTACGTACTCGAACCCGTCCGCCAGGGTGAAGGCCAGCTCCTGTACCGCCGTCGCCCCCGCCTCACGGATGTGATAGCCGGATATGCTTATCGTGTTCCACTGCGGCATCTCTCGCGTCCCGAACTCGATCGTGTCCGCCACCAAGCGCATAGATGGCTCCGGCGGGAAGATGTACTCCTTCTGGGCGATGAACTCCTTGAGGATGTCGTTCTGGAGGGTGCCGGCCAGTTGGCGGCGTGGCACCCCCTGCTTCTCCGCCGCGGCGATGTACATCGCCCAGATGACGGCAGCCGGGGAGTTGATGGTCATGGAGGTGCTGATCTCTCCCAGGGGTATGCCTTCCAGCAGCGTCTCCATATCGGCCAGGGAGGAGACGCCGACGCCGCACTTGCCGAACTCCCCCTTCCCCTCCGGCGCGTCTGTGTCGTAGCCCATCAGGGTGGGCAGGTCAAAGGCGATGGAGAGGCCCGATTGCCCCTGCGCGAGCAGGTACTTGAAGCGGGCGTTCGTCTCCTCGGCGCTGCCAAAGCCGGCGAACATCCGCATCGTCCAGGGCTTGCCGCGGTAGCCCGCGGCGTGGACGCCACGCGTGAACGGGTACTCGCCCGGCAGCCCGAGATCGCGTTCGTAGTCGTGCTCCGCCACGTCCGTCGGGTCGTAGACGCGGCGGACCGGTCGGCCTGAGGTGGTGACGAAGGGGCCCGGGCGTTCGCTGTTCTCGGAGCGCTCTTCCTGCGCCTTCCGCTTCTGCGAAAGCGGTTTCAGCTTGTCGCGGTCATACATGGCTAAACCTAAGGCAAGGATAACATGTGAGCGGCTGTCCGGCTGTAACGTTGGGTGGCCGGCGCTGTTTATACGGGCGGAGGGAAGCTATGGGCAGGCTCTTTATCGTTGCCGCCGTTGCGCTCCTGGCTGCCGTATCCGTCTCTCCTCAGGCCGAAGCGAATGGGTTTGACGAGACGTTCGGCACCTTTCAGCTGCATTTCGGGCCCGAGATTCTAGTCGGTGGCAGTTCCGCAATCGCCGTCGAGGGGGAGATCACCGATTCGGGTGGGGGTCCCTGGACAGGAACCATCAGCGGCTGGCTCGCCCCCGACCGGGGACGTTGGGGATGCGACTATCGTGGCGAGTGGACGATTACGCGCGAGAACGCGACCGCGGTCGTGGAGCGAGTCGAGGTGAGCGTCGAGAGCTGCAGCGGCGTAGTGGTAGGGATACCGCATCTGTTTGGATCGTCGCGGGCGCAGAGCGCTGAGAACGGGAAGATCGTTGGCTTCCGCAGCTTCGACGGCGACCTCAACGCCGCCTTCGACGCCGTTTCTGGCACCTGGAACGGCCGCTTCCGGGTTAACTAGACCAGTCCGCCATTTAGAGCGCAGCAGGTTGCCGACGCCACGCCTCTTGACAGGTTGTGGTAGAATCATTCATGCGTCTTAGCAGCTTATTCGGAGTTAGAGGTAT
>CBDURB010000039.1:0-9131 GCA_965369585.1 uncultured bacterium | reverse complement strand
CGATGATCAGGGCTATCCAGATCCCGTATCGTCGCAGGACCTTTCGCACGACGAACTCCGGCCCGGCGACCGCCAGGACAGTCCCCGCCCCGCCGAACAGCAGCACCCACAGAGGACGGACCGCCGCGCCGAGGGCGCGGTCGCTGACCACCTCGGCGCTGTCGGCGATGAGGGCCAGGGCGAAGGCGCCCCAGAGGACGTTCCTGACGGTCAGGAGAGCGCCAATGAGCCGGGGGCCGCGTAGGCCCAACACGCTACCGAACAGCTCCGCGGAGGAGAGGCCGGTATGGGCGCCGATGGCCGCGGCTGCAGCCAGCAGGAGGGCTCCCAGGAGAGAGGCCGTAGCCACGGCCAGGAACGCTTGCCCCAGGCTGAGGGAAGGCACCAGCAGGGAGCCGAAGGGCATGATGGCCAGGGTAAGCCCCAGGCTTCCCCACAGGGCGGCGTGGTCCAGGAACCCGAAACTGCGATCCGTGCCCGCGGCCGTTCCTTCCGTCACGCTTTCTCCACTTCCACCGGGACGACCCGGTCCACCTGCGCCTGCACCCAGTTCCAGCGCCAGTAGTTCAGATGGCCGTAGCCCCCGGCCAGGTGCAGCCACTTGATCATCCCCGGCACCGCGTTATCGTAGGGCTTCCAGTTGCGGTACTGGTACGGCTCCCAGGCGTGATAGATGATGACCTCTCCGGGCGGCGCCGCCGAGGAGAGCTTAGTGTGGATATGGAAGGAGTCGACGTCGTTGAAGACCCGCACCTCCTCACCGTCGGCGACGCCTCTGGCCTCGGCGTCCTTGGGGTTCATGATGACGAGGGGGTGCCCCCGGTGAGTGCGGAGGAGCGTTTCGTTTGCGGCCCAGGTGGAATGGATGCTCCAGCGCTGGTGGCCGCTGTTCATCTTGAGGGGATAGTCGCCGCCCATGCGGGGGGGAGGCTTGTGCACGGGAAGCTCCTCGCCGGCCTCCAGGAACCATGGGTGGTCGATGTAGAACTGGATGCGGCGGGTAAGTGTGGGGTAGGGGATCTTGCGCTCTGTGTGCCAGCGCAGGGGAGAGATCGTCTCGCCGGGCTTGATATCGGTGGCGACGTTCAGGCCCACGGCGTCGCCGCCCAGGCCGGTAAAGCGGATGATGCCGCGCTTGCGCACCTCCTTCAGGTCTGTCTTCTTGGGAAGGGCGCCCACGCGGACGCTGTCTTTGACCATCTCGTCGGCAAGTTTTTCTTCGTCGTGTTCCTTAAAGGCGCCGTGAAGCGTGAAAATGTCGTACAGGTCATCCAGGCGGTAGCGGCGATCGCCATCGTCGCTGTACTCGCCCAGATCGCGCTGCCTGGCCCGCTCCTGAAGCTTCTTGGACAGGAGGGTGAACATCTCCCACTCTGACTTGGCCTCGCCGATGGGCTTGACGGCCTGGTCGGTGAAGGTGAGGAAGTTGATGTGCATGGTGGGGAAACGGAAGTCCACCTTCTCGTAGAAGGCGGCGGCGGGCAGGACGATGTCTGAGAAGTAGGCGGTGGTGCTCATGCGAATGTCTACGGAGACGATGAGGTTCAGCTTGGGCCAGAGGTTGTTCAGGAGCTGCTTGAATCCGCCGCGAGTGCGCCTGAGGGTGGAGCTGGCCACGCCCAAGTAGACCCTGGGCGGATTGTCAGGCGCTGGGCGCACGAGGCCGTCCCACCAGCCGCTGTCGAGGGCCTCCTGCATGTACTCGTCGAAGGTGCGCTTCATGGTGGGGTCATTCCACTTGGGGTTGTTCCAGACCTCCTTGTAACCGGCGTGGTAGTACCAGTAGAAGGCGGGAGGGACGGCAAAGGGCGTGGGGGGCAGCTTGGTCACGGTGCGGCCGCGGACCTCCTCCCGTTCCATCTCGATGGCCACCATCTCCTCGGTAAGGGTGCTGTCCTCCTTCTTCAGGCGCTTCCCTAGCCGGAGGAACTCGCTGGCGAACTCCAGGTAGCCCTCCAGGCCGGGGCGGGTTTTGACGAGGTGGCTGGTCATGAGTTGGGCGGCGGTGTTCCAGCCTCGCATGCCCGTGCCCTTGCGGCCGAAGTTGCCGGTAAGGGCCATGAGGAGGGCCATGGCTCGCTCCATGAGGTCGCCGTGATAGTACTTGGGGGTGCTGAACCCCTGGAGCATGTGCACCGCCTTGGCCTCGGCCACTTTGCGGGCGAGCTTGCGGATGAGGTTGGGGCGGATGCCGGTGATGCGGGAGGCTTCCTCCAGCGTGTAGTCTCGCAGCCGCTGGCGGAGGATCTCGAAGGTCGGCGTAACCGCCACGGTTGAGCCGTCCTTGAGGACCGCCTTCGCCTCGCCCTGGAGCGACGGGTCGGCGCCGTCCAGGTCCAGCGTGCCCCGAGGCGCGGCGACGATTTCGCCGGAAGCGTCGAGGAAATAGAACTGGTCCTCGCGGCCGCCGTCCTCCATGTCGCTGGCCCGCAGGAAGCGCCCATCGTCGCGGCGTACCAGGAACGGCAGGTCCGTTTGCTCCTTGATGAACGGCTCGTTGACCATCCCTTCGTCGATGATGACGCGGCACATGGCGAGGGCGAGGGCGGCGTCGGTACCCGCTTCGACGGGCAGCCACATGTCGGCGTGAATCGACGAGGCGTTGTAGTCGGGGGCGATGGAGACCACTTCAGTACCGTGATAGCGAGCTTCGTGGATGAAGTGGGCTGAGGGGATGCGTGTGTACACGGGGTTCATATGCCAGAGAAGGATGAGGTCAGCATGGAACCAATCGTCCACGGAGGAGACGAACTGGAACTTGCCGAACGTCTCGTAGAGGCCGGCGTTGAAGTCAGAGGTGAGACCGTTGGAGTCGAGCGTGGTGCCGCCGATGAGGCGCATCAGGCGCCAGGAGGGTTGGGCGCCGTTGAGCATGCCGCCGTTGCCGGAGCCGTACTCGTGGATTATCGTCTCCGGGCCGGACTCCTGTATGGCGTCCAGCATGGCGTCCGATATCTCGGTGAAGGCCTCGTCCCAGGTTATACGCTGCCACTTCCCTTCGCCGCGCTCGCCCACGCGCTTCAGGGGGTACTTCAGCCGCTCCGCCCCGTACATCACGCGGCTGAAGGCGGAGCCCTTCTGGCAGCCGCGGGGGTTCATGTCCGGCACGCCGTCCTCGATGCAGGGGTAGATCGCCGACTGCTCTTCCCGCCAGACGATGTCGTCCTTGGTGTAGACGCGGAAGGAGCAGCCGCCCGGGTAGCAGTCCACCAGGTGCGTGCCCCAGGTGACCTTGTCCCAGGTCCACTTCTTGCGGTAAAGGTCTTCCCAGCCTTTGTAGGGGTAGTAGGTGTAGACGACATCCTGGGCGGTGGAGGCGATGCGGAAGCCGAGCCGGGTCAGGCCGAGGGCCAGGGCGCCGCCGCCGGCGCCGGCGAGGAACGTGCGACGGGAGATTGGTCGCATGGTGTTACGGCCCTCCCTTCGGGTCGGTCTTAAGCCAGCCGGCGTCTCGGCGGCAGGCCTCCGCGGCCAGGCGGGCGAGCGATAGGTAAAGTGGCGGCGGGTCGAGCTGCTCCAGGCGAGCGAGGAGCCGGGGCAGCCATCGGTTCAGGCGGCGGCTGAGGAAATCCCGCTGCGCCAGCCGGTACGGCTCGCTGTCAGTCCCAGCCTGTAGGGCGGCCGCCTGTTTGAACGCCAGGTAGTGCATGAACTCCAGCTCGGCGCACAGGTGATCCGGGAGGTCTCCCTCCTGGTGCCGCAGCCCAAAGTGCTCGTAGAAGCGCACCAGATCCTCCAGGATCTCCGGCCGGCCGCGGCGGTGCGATCCCTCGTAGAGAGGGCAGGGCGGACGACCCGGCCCTACGTCGAACAGGCGGATGTACTGTTCTTCCATCTCCTCGTGAGAGAGGCCCGAGTCGCTCAGGCTATTTTCGGTGGGAAGGGCGAAGGGCAGGGCGGCCGCAAGGGCCTGCAGCTCGTCCCTGAAATTGCCGGAGGCGAAGGCCTCGGCCAGCTCCGGTGAGGGGAAGGAGAACGCCGCGGCCAGCCAGCCGTAGAGGGAGCTGCGGGCGGCGGCCGCCAGCTCGTTCTCGGTGCGCAGGCCGTCCAGGCTGACGGTTGTCATGTCGGCCTCTTCAGCTTGCCGGGGTCGCGTGTGAGGCCGCCGAACATGCTCTTCCACTCACGGGCGATGAGGGTGTCCAGGATCTCTGACTTCTCGCCCAGGCGCGTCCTGGCGACCTCAGCCTTCAGGGTGTCCAGGACGCGGTGCACCTCCGGCCCGAAGAGGGATTCCAGGTACTGCCGCGGGATACGCTCGGAGCCTTCGATGATGTCGCCGTTCTCGTCGAACCGTGGTGGGGAGAGGGGTGGCACGTAGTAGACGTTGGGCTGGGTGCCGGACTCCGGGTGCAGGGGCAGGGCGACCCGCCAGACGTTCACCAGCTTGTGCACGGCGCTGTCTTCGTCGTCCAGGAAGCCGATGAAGCGGACGCGGCCGGGGCACTGACGGAAGCAGGCGGGGGCTACACCCTGCTCCACGCGGGGGTAGCAGAGGATGCACTTCTGGGAGACCTTACGGCTGTGGTTGAAGTAGATGCGTTTGTAGGGGCAGGCTTCCATGCAATAGCGGTAGCCGTTGCAGCGCTCCTCATCGATGAGGACGATGCCGTCATCCACACGCTTGTAAATCGCCTGGCGGGGGCAGGCGGCCAGGCAGGCGGGGTTAGTGCAGTGCATGCAGATCATCTGGAGGTAGAAGAAGTAGGAGTTGGGGAACTCGCCGCTGGCCTCATCCTCATCCCACAGGGGGCCGCGGCTGCTGTCGCCGGTCTTGGGCTGGAGGTGGACGTTGAGGCCCTTCTCCCCGTAGAAGACCTCATCGTAGTTGAACTCCGACGCCTCGCCGAACTCCTCCCGCAGGGGTATGCGGCTGACCTGGGCCCGGTCATCGCGGAAGCCGCCGCCCATCTCCTGCCAGCCGCGGGGGGTGCCCTGACCGGGCATGGTGGAGACGATGTTCCACCACATGTAGTCCGTGCCCTCCTGGTCCGTCCAAAGCGTCTTGCAGGCGATGGTGCAGGTCTGGCAACCCAGGCACTTATTCATATCGAACACGGCGGCCAGCTGGCGCTTGACCTTTGGCGGCTCCGGCATGTCTCTCCTACTCCTCGATCTCCAGCGGTTGCCACTCCAGGGTGGCCCCCTTGATCCCGGCACGCTCCTGGTTGGACCCCTGCCAGACGGCGAAAGCCGCCTTCGTTGTCCGGCCCGGACGGAGCGCGGGCAACCCCTCGTCCACATGAGAGGGGAAACGGTAGGAGAACACTATCTGCCAGCCCCCGTCGCCGTAGGTAGCGGCCGCTGCCAGCAAGCTGTTCGTGTCGCGCACGGTAGTGCCTAGGCCCGTGGCGGTGACGCTCAGCGGCTCCTCCAGGTCTGGGCGCCAGTACCAGGCGTGCACCGGCTGCTCCCCTGAGCCCATCGTCTGCAGCGGCGCGTCGCCCCGGACGGGGAAGAGGACAGCCGCAGCGTCGGTGAACCGGTCGGTGTCGGGGATTTTGTCGTCCCTGGTTTCGTCCCGCCAGCTCAACCGGAAAAACAGCGCTTCCCCGTTGTGGGCTGCGGCCACCCGCAGCTGGCCGGTGAGGCCGTAGGGGCGCTCCATCCAGGCGTTGATGACGTACTCCGAGGGCTGGGAACCGATGGGAGTCGGCTCCAGCGTCATCGTCTCCTCCCCGGCGGAGGCCCATTCGGGGGCCGCAGGGTCGAGGAGCCGGTCAGACGGAGCGGACAGCCGAACTGCGGTAATCACGTATCCAGTCTGTCCTGTCGCCGCTCGGGAATCTATCGGGTAGAGGCAGTAAATAATGTCGGGTAGAACCCCACATTAAACGTGAGGGGCTCCCTTGCGTGGGTAGTCTCGGCTCCGGCTAGGCCGGGGATGCCGCCGGCCGGTGGACGCAGGAGGGGTCCTCGGAGAGGTAGTCGCCGGTGACCGCCCAGGCCCGGGCGCGGCTGCCGCCGCAGACGGTGCGGAACTCGCAGGCGCCGCACCGTCCCTTCAGCTTTTCGGGATCGCGGAGGTCGCGGAAGAGCTGCGACCGGCGGTAGATATCGGCCAGCGGCCGCTCGCGCACGTTACCGCCGATCAAGGGCAAGAAACCCGAAGGGCAGACCTCTCCGATATGGGAGATAAAGGCGAACCCCTTGCCGTCGTTGACGCCGAGGCCGGGCCGGTCCAGCCCGTCCTTGAAGCGGTAGCCCGCCCCGGCCACCGGCCTGGCAGCCTGTCCGCTTTCATCCCTGCGTTCCTCCCTCTCGCGCTGAACGGCCACGCGGCGGTAGGCGGGCGCGGCAGTGCTCTTGACGTCGAAGGGGGCGCGGCGGGAGAGGTCGTACAGCCAGTTGAAGAGCTGTTCGTGGTCCTCAGCGGATATCATGTCCTCGGCCTTGCCGCGGCCCGTAGGAACTAGAAAGAATACGCTCCATTGGACCGCCTCAGCCTTGGCCACTACCTCCGGCATCTCGGCCAGCAACGGCAAGCTGTAGCGGCTGACGGTGGTGTTGATCTGGAGGGCGAGCCCCGCCTCCCTCACGTCGCGCATGACCTCCAGCGTCCGCTGGAAGGAGCCGCTGAAGCCGCGGAAGCGGTCGTGCACCTGGGCCGTGGGGCCGTCCAGGCTGATGGCGACGCGGCGGACTCCGGCCCGGCGTACACGAGCCAGGTTCTTGGCGGTAACCAGCGCCGTGGCGCTGGGGGCGAGGGAGGTTCGCAGCCCTTTATCGACCGCGTAGGCCAGCAGATCGTAGACATCGCGACGCATCAAAGGGTCGCCGCCGGTGACCACCAGTATCGGGTTGCCCAGGTCGCGGATCTGGTCGATGACGCCCATCGCCTCGGTGGTCGTAAGCTCGCGGGGATCAGGGCGAGGTTGGGCGTCGGCGCGGCAGTGAAGGCAAGACAGGGCGCAGGCGCGCGTGATCTCCCAGGCCAGGGTGAAGGGGGCGAGGTCGAAGTTGGCGGCGGCCAGGCGGGCGTCGTTGCCGCGCCGCATGGCCCTGGCGTCTGGTGGTGTCGGGCGCTTGCTCACCGTGTCTCTGTCCGGGCTGTCTGGACAGGCACCGGCCACTCCTGGGCGGTCTCAGCATCAGGGGAGCCCGCGGCCAGACCGATCTCCTCATCGGTAAGGTAGCAGGCCGGGTCGGGGGCCAGGAAATCGTCGAAGTAGCTCTCGGCTCTGGCACGCAGGCTACTGTTGCAGATGTCCAAGAACCGGCAACCGCGGCAGCGGCCTTTCAGATGGGGCTGACGGTTCTTGAGGATAGCCATCCGGGAGTGCGACGTATCGGGCCAGATGGAGCTGAACGGGCGCTCCCGCACGTTGCCGAAGCTGTAATTCCAGGAGAATTGGTCGGCGTGGACATCGCCCAGTGGGTCTATGGAGCTGATGCCTACGCCGGACTGATTGCCGCCGTTCCAAGCCAGGAGGCGGCGCACCTCCTCTGCGCGCTCCGGCTCCTCCTCACGCAGCCGCAGGTAGAGGTAGGCGGAGTCCGCGTGGTTGTCCACGGTCAGGATCTCCTTGTCCACGCCGCGCAGATGGAACTCTTTCGCGCGCTGGAACAGGTAGTCCACGGCCGCCCGTGTCTCGTCCGGATCAAGGTCGTACTTGCGTATGCGGTCGCCGCGGCCGGCGTAGGCCAGGTGGTACATGCAGAAGCGGGGGATGTTCTCTGATTCCAGAAGGTCCAACACACCCGCGAGCTGGTCCACGTTCTTGCGATGGAGGGTGAAGCGAATGCCGACCTTGACGCCGATGTCGCGGCAGCGGCGGATGCCGGCCAGCGCCTCATCGAAGGCGCCTATTTTGCCTCGCACCTTATCGTGCACCTCCCTGAGGCCGTCCAGGCTGATGCCGACGTAGGCGAAGCCGGCATCGCGGATGCGTTCCCCCACCGCCGCCGAGATGAGAGTGCCGTTTGTCGAGAGCACGCAGCGGAGGCCGCGCTGGCTGGCGTGGGCAGCCAGTTGAAAGATGTCCGGCCGCTTGAGGGGTTCGCCGCCGGAGAAGATCATCGTGGGCGCGCCGAAGCCGGCGACGTCATCGATGAGGCGAAGACCTTCATCGGTCGTCAGCTCCCCGGGGTACTCTCGGTCATGGGAATCGGAGTAGCAATGCATGCAATGGAGGTTACAGCGACGGGTGGAGTTCCAAACCACGACCGGCTTCTTGTCCGCCGAGTAGTGGATGAGGTGTGGCGGCAGCTTGGCGGTGGACCGCCCGTGACGAAGCGCGTCGGCCGGGCGAACGGTGCCGTCTAGGAGTCGGGATACAGGGAGCATCTCAGGCTGTCCTCGCTTCTGGTGGGGAGAGAGCCCCGGTCATTGGAACGGGAAAACGCATGCGCTAGCCTCTTACGGCGGCCGCCTTCCCGGTGGGCGTGAGGCCGAAGCGGCGCTCCAAGAGGTCGGCGACGGCGGGGGTGTCGTTCAGCCCGAAGTGGGGGATGTCCAGGTCAAACTGCTGGTCGGTTACCAGCGCCAGGAGGTCCTGCGAATTGGCCACAAGCTCGCTGCCGAAGTCGCGGCGGGACACTTCGATCTTCGCCTTGGCCGCCCGCCGGTAACCTTCGGTCAGGACGATGTCCACCCGGTCCGATACCATCGCTACGAGTTCGTCAAGGGTGCGCTCCTCCCGCACCGATTCCAGGAGGGCGAGCCGGTCCGGGGCGGAGATCATAACGAGGTCGCTGCCGGCCTCGGCGAGGCGGTAGGTGTCCTTGCCGGGATGGTCCATCTGGAAGTTGTGAGCGTCGTGCTTGATGGCGGCCACCCGGTAGCCGCGGCGCTTCAGCTCGCGGATGAGCTTCTCTAGGAAGGTGGTCTTGCCGACGCCGGAGTTTCCGACGATGCTGATTATGGGGACCGTCATGGGCAGCCTCCCTGCGTTGAATTCAGGCCGAGGGGGCCCCGTTTTGTGGGTCGGTGACCCTGCTCGTGGCCCTCCACAGTCCACTATCAGGTTATGACTGTGAGCGAGTCTTTGTCTGTCAGGTATGGCCTCTACTCAGGGTAGGGTTTTCCCCGACAGGCGCATTGAGCCTAAACAGTAGGTAGTGGGACATTTTGAGCGGTGGGGGTGTATTGTGGTAACACCGCGGTTTAATGTAGAGGGGGCAGTGCTGAA
>CBDURB010000038.1:0-9483 GCA_965369585.1 uncultured bacterium | reverse complement strand
ACGATGCCGGTCTCCGGCCGCCTTACGGTGACGTTTCTGGACGTAGGCCAGGGCGACGCTATCCTTATCGAGGGGCCGGACGGCCACCGCATCCTGGTGGACGGCGGGCCCAGCGAGGACGCGATCACCTCCGCCCTGGGCCGGTGTCTTCCCTTCTACGACCGCCGCATAGACCTCGTGGTCCTGACGCACCCCCAGGCCGATCACCTGGGCGGGCTGCCCGCTGTCCTCAACCGCTACGACGTCGGCGCTGCGCTGGTCAGCCCCGTCCAGGCTGACTCTGCCGTCTACCGGGCCTGGCGGAACTCCCTGCGCGCGCGGTCCACGCCATACCATGAGGCCGTGGCCGGCCAGACCATAGATCTGGGAAACGGGGCCCGCCTGTACGTGCTCTCCGCTCCGCCAACGCAGAGCGATCCTAACGAAGACTCCGTCGTCATCAAGCTCACCATGGGCCGCGCCTCATTCCTTCTAACCGGCGACATCGAATCGACCCGCGAGGCCGTTCTCGTCCGCTCCGGCGCTGACCTGCGAGCCGCCGTCTACAAAGTGCCCCATCACGGCTCCGATACCTCCAGCTCCAGCGCCTTCCTGGCTGCTGTTGACCCGCTGCTAGACGTCATCTCCGTGGGGCGCGACAACCGCTACGGCCACCCCGCGCCCGATGTGCTCAAGCGTTTGGACGGCGACGCTATCTTCCGTACCGACCTCCACGGCGACATCGCAATCAGCACGGACGGACAGAAGCTCTGGATCGAGACCGCCCGCTGACTCGCGATAACCTTTACCCCCTCACCGGAGTTTCATCATACGGAGGGAAGAGGGATATGAAGGTCGGACTGCTCCTCGCGCTGACGGGTGCTTCCGTCCTCCTGGTCGTCGCCTGCGACAACGGCGGCGATGGCGCGACCCCGGGGCCGGACGGCGCGCCCACTCCAGCGGTCACTGACTCAGAGGATGGGACGCCGACCTCGGCGGCCACCCCTGCCGAGACCGCCACGGTGGAGCCGGACGTCTGTCAGCCCAACCCTGACCCGGCCACGTCTGAGTTCCAGGTCATCGACCAGCCCAGCGCGGATGACGCCGTCACCAGCCCCGTCACCATCAGCGGTCGTATTGTCGCGAACGAAGCCACCTTTCAGGTCACCATCTTCGATGCCGCCGGCAACACGCTCGTCGATGCGTCCGGCATGAACCAGCAGACTGAGGTCGGCGAGCTGGCTTCGTTCTCCATCGACGTTCCGTTCGATGTAGATGAGCCTACGCCCGCCTGCATCTGGGTCTACGAGGCGAGCGCCATGGACGGCAGCTCCATCAACGTAGGCCAGATACCGGTCACGCTCTCTCCCTAGCTCCTCTGGCTCTGGCTGCGCTCCGGATGCTATACTCGCCAACGCCATGATTCGCTCCGACGGTCGCAACCCCGAAGAGCTCCGCCCCGTGACGATAGAGCCGGGATACCTCCTCTACGCGGAGGGCTCGGCGCTCATCAAGACCGGCAACACGTCCGTCCTCTGCGCGGTGACTGTGGAGGATGGCGTCCCCCAGTTCGCGCGGGGGACCGGCTCCGGCTGGATCACCGCCGAGTACAGCATGTTGCCCCGCTCTACCCAGACTCGTACCAGACGCGAGAGAACTCGCACCGGCGGCCGCACCGCTGAGATACAGCGGCTGATCGGCCGCTCTCTGCGCTCCATCTGCCGGCTCGACCTGCTCGGGGAGCGTACTTTCGTCGTGGACTGCGACGCTATCCAGGCGGATGGCGGCACCCGCACGGCGGCCATCACCGGCGCCTATGTCGCCCTCGCGCAGGCGATGCACAAGCTAACCGAGGACGGCTCTCTCCCCGCCTTCCCGCTGCGCTGCGCTGTGGCGGCCACCAGCGCCGGCGTTATCGAAGAGATACCCATGCTTGACATGAACTACGAGGAGGACGCCGGCGCAGAGGTAGACTTCAACGTAGTGATGACCGAAGAGGGCGAGCTGGTGGAGGTCCAGGGCACCGGCGAGAGCCACCCCTTCACCCGTCAGGCGATGGACGAGCTGCTGAGCCTGGCGGAAGGCGGCATCCGCTCCCTGTTTAAGGTCCAGAAGGCGGCCCTGGCACAGGCGGGGATCGCCGTCGCTCCCGCGGCGGGGTAAGCGAATCAGAGGATGGTGGAGCAGAAGGTGTAGCTACGAAAACTCCTGAACTGAATGTAGTGACGGGAGCGTTCGGCTACACGGGCAAGTACATCACCCGACAGCTTCTGTCAATGGGAAGACGAGTCAAAACACTCACCGGGCATCCCAACCGCCAGAACCCGTTCGGTGACCGAGTGAGCGTAGCCCCCATCAATTTCGACAACCAGCGTGAACTAGCCGAGAACTTGCGCGGAGCCAGCATCCTCTACAACACGTACTGGATTCGCTTCTCGTATGGCCAAGTCACCTTCGACAAAGCCATAGCGAATACGAAAACCCTCATCGAAGCAGCCGAACAAGCCGGCGTTCGCAGGATCGTGCACATCAGCATCACCAACGCCTCCGAAGATTCACCTCTCCCCTATTTCAGAGGGAAGGGACTCCTGGAAAAAGCCATCATACATTCCGGGTTGTCCTACGCCATCATCCGACCAACAGTGATCTTCGGGGCTGAGGACATCCTCATCAACAACATCGCCTGGCTCCTCAGGCGCTTCCCGGTATTTGCCATCCCAGGAGCAGGCCATTATAGGCTGCAGCCAGTCTTTGTCGAGGACATGGCCGAGATAGTTGTCAGCGCCGCTCAGCGCGATGAGAATATTACTGTGGACGCCGTTGGCCCCGAGGTTTTCACCTTCGCTGAACTGGTCCGGCTCATCGCCGACAAGATCCAGGCTAGAGCCAGGATCATTCATCTGAGGCCGGGACTAGCTCTGTTCCTTGCCAAACTGCTCGGCTACGTGGTCAGTGATGTGGCGCTGACTCGCGATGAACTCGAGGGGTTGATGTCGAACCTCTTGGTTTCGGACAGTCCAGCGATGGGCCAAACGCGGCTGAGTGATTGGCTTGCTCACAACGCCGATACTGTGGGAACCAAATATGCCTCCGAGTTGAATCGGCATTATCGGTGAGATGCACTCTAGCTCATCGAGATGCGTAAAGCCTGAAACCCCTAGACGTACTCCCCCAGGAACGTCCCGCCCAGGATGTGCACGTGGCCGTGCTCCTGGCTCTGCATCGCCTCATAACCGAAATTCGAGAGGATGCGAAACCCGTTGGGGCAGTGCTCCTGCCCCATGCGCACCGCCACCTCCCCCACGTGTCCCATCTCCTGCCACAGCTCGGCCTGAGTCTTGTGCGCCTTGGGCACCGCCAGTAGCATCACCGGCACCCAGTGCAGACGGTTGCGGAACACCATCACCGCATCATCCTCGTACAGGACCTCAGCCGGCTCCCGGTGGGCGACGATCTCACAGAACGTGCAGTGGCGGGTCAATGGGCTCCTCGCTTCGATATTCTAGGGGCGGCTCTGGCCTGCCGCAATCAGTAGGTGATATCATCGAATCGTGGCCGACGTTCAGCCGCTTGAAGCCATCCGCTACGCCCCCAATGTTGACCTCGCCCGCGTCGTCTGCCCCCCCTTCGATACGATCGCTCCCAAGGAGCAGCGCCGCCTCTACGACCGCAACCGTCACAACGCCGTGCGGCTGGAGCTGCCCAAGGAGAAGGGAGATCCCTATAAGGCGGCCGCGAAGACCCTGAGTCAATGGCTTGACAAGGGCACCCTGGTGCGTGATGAGACGCCGGCGTTCTACGCATATCAGCAAGAGTTCGCTCACGGCGGTGAGAGCTACCGGCGACGCCTCCTATTCGGCCGCCTGCGCCTGGAGCCCTGGGACAGTGGCACAGTGCTCCCCCATGAGCGCACCTTCCGCGCGCCCAAGGAAGACCGCCTCAAGCTACTGCACTCCCTGCGCCTGAACACTAGCCCTATCTTCCTCGTCTACCCCGATTCGCAGCAGCAAGTCGTCCCGCTCGTCGCCCGCGCCGCCGGCGTCGAGCCAACCGTTCAGTTCAGCGACGAAGACGGGTTCGCTCACAGCCTCTGGCGTATCGACGATCCCCATATAGTCGCCACCATCAGCCGCGGACTCCAGAAAGAGAAGCTGTATGTCGCTGATGGTCATCACCGCTACGAGACCGCCCTCGCCTATAGCGAGGAGCGTCAGGCCGGCGATGGACGCGAGAGCTTCGTCCTTGTCGCCCTGGCCGCGGCCGATGACCCCGGTCTGCTCGTACTGCCCATACACCGCCTGGTGGACGTCGACCTGCCGGTGGAGAAGGTCCTTAAGCTCCTCGATACCCTGTTTGAGGTCGAGAGCCGGCCTTCCCTGGCCGACCTGCTGCGCGATATGGCCGACCGTGGTCGCATGGTGAACAGCTTCGGCCTGGTCACGGCCGGTTCGCCGGGCCTCTATCTCCTCACCCTGTCCGATCCTGAGGCCGCCGGGACCTATCTCCCCAGCGAGCGCTCTCCTACCTGGCGCCGCCTCGATGCCGCCATCGCCACCAACGTTATCCTCCGTCACACCCTCGGCCTGAATAACGTTCAGCTTGAGGACATCCGAACGGTCTGGTACGGCGAGGACGCTGAGAGAGCCGTAGCGGAGGTGCGGCAGGGACGGGCCAAATACGCCGTGCTCCTCAACCCTATCTCGCCGCAGCGGGTCATGGCCATCGCCGATGGGGGAGAACGAATGCCCCAAAAGTCGACCTTCTTCTACCCGAAGATACCGACGGGGCTCCTGTTCCATCCCCTATTCGGCCCCTAGCCGCCGCTACAGCCGCACTAGCTTCGCCGAGAAGATGTCCGGGATCTTGCGCACCTCGTCCAACTGCTCCGGCGTCAGCGCCTCGTCCAGGCTGATCACCATCAGGGCTGTGCCTCGCTTCTCGTGCCGGCCCACGTTCATGAAGCTTATGTTCACGTCGAGCTGCCCCAGCAGCGTTCCGATAGTGCCGATCATACCGGGCCGGTCGCGGTTCTCGCACATCAGCAGGTAGCCCTCCCCGGGCGGTATGTCCACCCAGAAGTCATCTATGAGGACGATGTGCGGCCCATCGTGAGCCAGGGTGCCTGAGACCTTCGTCTCGCCGCCGCTGGTGGAGATGCGTACCGTGATCAGGCTGGAGTAAATGTCGTGCGTAGGGCTCCGCACCTCCGTCATCTCCATGCCTCGCCGTTGTGCCACGATGTCCACGTTCACTACGTTGACGTGCTCCTCGCTGATGGGCGCCAGCAAGCCGCCCACGATCGCCGCCTTGAGGGGCGTCACGTCGTGCTGGGCGATCTCACCCGAGTAGTCAACCTCAATCTCACCCATCTGCCCCTCGCAGAGCTGCACGGCCAGCGACCCGGTTATGGACGCGACCGGCACGTAAGGAGCCAGATAGGTGTACGTCTCCGCCGAGATGAGAGGCGCGTTCACCGCGTACTGCGCTGGCTCGCCTTCGAGCACGGCGATGATCTGCTCCGCGACGTCCACGGCGACGCGCTCCTGCGCCTCCGCCGTCGACGCTCCCAGGTGGGGCGTGACCACTGCCTTCTCGTTATCGAACAGCGGATGGCTGGTCAACGGCTCCGTCTCGAACACGTCTAAGGCGACGCCGGCCAGCCGGCCGTCCTTCAGCGCCGCATCCAGCGCCCCTTCGTCGACGATGCCGCCGCGGGCGGTGTTTATGATGCGCGCCGTAGGTTTCATCTGCCGCAGCTCTTCCTCCCCCAGGAGGTGCCTCGTCCCCTCGGTCAGAGTGGTGTGTATCGTCAGGAAGTCCGACTCTCGAAGCACTTCTTCGAGCGCGATAAGCTCGACACCCAGCGAACGAGCCCGCTCATCCGGAACGAACGGGTCGTGAGCCACTACCCGCATCTCCAGCCCGCGCGCCCTTCGCGCCACCTCCGATCCCACCTGCCCCAGGCCAATGATGCCCAGCGTCTTGCCGCGCACCTCAAGCCCCAGAAACTGCTTACGCTCCCAGCGGCCGCTTTTGAGGGAAGCATTGGCCTCCGGGATGTGCCGCGCCAGCGCCAGCATCAGTGCGATCGCGTGCTCCGCCGCCGAGATTATGTTCCCGGTGGGTGCGTTCACCACCACAACGCCCTTCTCCGTGGCCGCCTGAAGGTCGATGTTGTCCACGCCAATGCCGGCGCGGCCTATCACCTGGAGCTTGCCCGCCGCCTCTATCACCTCCCGCGTCAGGCGCGTCTCGCTGCGAACGATGATCGCCTCGTAGCGTTTCACGGTCGCCCGTAGCTTGGCGGCTGTGAGGCCCGTCTTAACGTCTACCTCGGCGCCGAACCGCTTGAGCAGCGTGATCCCGTCCTCAGCAATCGGATCGCAGACCAGGACGTGTGCGGTCATCTTAGGCAAGCGCCTATCGGCCGACAGGGGTGCTATAGCCCACCCGTGGCAGGACCTCGGCCAGAGCATCCAGAGCGTCGCGGATGTCGTCTTCGCTCACAAGCCCCAGGTGACCGATACGAAAGATCTTACCGGACAATTTGCTCTGCCCTCCGGCAAGCACCACCCCGTGCTCGTCCTCCAGCATCGTGCGCAGGGCGCTGACCTCCACACCCTCAGGGCATTTGACGGCCGTGACCGTGTTGGAAGCGTACCGTTCGTCGCTCGCCAGCAGCTCCAGACCCATCGCCTTCACGCCCTCCCGCACCATGCGGCCGATGTTGGCGTGGCGGGCGTGGATGCTCTCCAGCCCTTCCGTCGCCATCTTCTCCAACGCGACGTCCAGTCCGAAGAAGATTGACATCGCGGGCGTCCACGGCGTTTGGCCCTTTTGCAGCATATCCCTGGCCCTGGCCAGGTCGAGGTAGAAACGAGGCATGCGCGCCGACTCGTTCGCTTTCCAGGCCCGCTCGCTCAGACAGACGAAGGCGAGGCCGGGCGGTACCATCCACCCCTTCTGCGAGCCGGTGACCACCACGTCCAGCCCCCAGCCATCCATGTCCAGAGGTATCGCGCCCAGGCTGCTCACGGCGTCCACTATCAGCAACCGGTCCGACTCTCGCACCACCTTCGCGATCTCTTCCAGCGGATTGGTCACGCCGGTGGAGGTCTCGTTATGCGTGACGAGTACGGCCTTGATCTCCGGTTCGGCAACCAGCGCCTTGCGAACGTCCTCCGCATCGGCTGCCCGGCCCCATTCGTAAGCGAGCGCTGTGACCTGCGCCCCGTACGTCTCCGCGATGGCGGCGAACCGGTCGCCGAAGGAGCCGATGCTCACCGCCAGCACTCTGTCGCCGGGGGAGAGCGTGTTCACCACCGCCGCCTCCATGCCGCCGGTGCCGGAGGCGCTCAGTACCAGCACTTCACCCTTCGTTAGATAGAACTGTCTCAACAGCTCCGACACCCGCTGGACGAGCGCGGCGAACTCGCGGCCGCGGTGGTTCACCATCGGCCGTCCTACGGCCTCAAGTATGTCCGCGGGCACAGGCGTGGGTCCGGGAATTCGCAGGTTGGTGGTGTTCCTCATCCTGGCCTCATCTTAGGGGTCGCGCCCAGGGAGGGTCAAGGAGAGGCAGCGTCTCGTCTTCTGTACTCAATCGAGGGTAGAACCACATCCTGAAGAGTATGGCATCAACCCGTATCGATGCCGCAGCCTTCCGGCTGCGGTCGGGATTCCTCCAAGCCGCGCATTTCAATGCGCGGTGCTGAATCCTGTGGCAGATATGGTAAAATTGCCTCACAGTTTCGCTATGGCCACCGATAACCCCTACCGCGCCCTCCCCTCCGTCGACCGCCTGCTGGCGGACGAGCGTCTCCGCCCGCTCGGCGAGGGCGAGCGCCCCGTGGTCACCGAGCTCGCCCGTCAGGCGCTGGAGACCGCCCGCACCGCCGTCGCCGCCGGCCGGCCCGCTCCCACTGAGGATCAGCTGGTGGAGTCCGTGCTGGGGCTGGCTGAAGTCGTGCTTCGTCCCTCCCTACGGCCGGTGATCAACGCCACCGGCGTCATCATTCACACTAATCTGGGCCGCGCGCCGCTATCCGAGGACGCGATCGCGGCCATGGTCGCCGTCTCCGGCGGCTACTCCAACCTGGAGTTTAACCTCGAGACCGGCGAGCGGGGCTCTCGCTTCGTGCACCTGGAACCCCTGCTGCGGCAGCTCACCGGGGCGGACGCCGCGATGGCGGTGAACAACAACGCCTCGGCCCTGCTCCTCGCCCTCTCCTCCCTCGCCTGCGACCGTGAGGTGATCGTCTCTCGCGGTCAGGCGGTGGAGATCGGCGGCGGCTTCCGTATCCCCGATGTGATGCGGCAGTCCGGCGCGCGGCTGGTTGAGGTGGGCACCACCAACCGGACCTACCTGCGCGACTACGAGGCAGCCCTGACGCCGGACACCGTGGCCATCATGCGCGTCCACGCCAGCAACTTCCGCATCGTTGGCTTCACGGAGACGCCCGCCATCAATGACCTGGCCCGGCTCGCCCAAGAGCACGGCCTCCTCCTGTTGGACGACTTGGGCTCCGGCTGCATTCTGGATACGACTCAGTTCGGCCTCGCCCCGGAGCCGACGGTGCAGGAGAGCATGGCAGCCGGTGTTGACCTGGCGATGTTCTCCGGCGATAAGCTCCTCGGCGGCCCCCAGGCGGGCGTAATCATCGGCCGCCGCGAGCTGGTGGAGCGGCTGCACCGCCATCCCCTGGCCCGCGCCGTGCGCATGGACAAGGCCAGCATCGCCGCTCTCACAGCCACGCTGCTCCACTACCTGCGCGGCGAGGCGCTGGAGAAGCTGCCGGTCTGGCGCATGATCGCAGCGCCCCTGGCGGAGGTCCAGCGGCGGGCCCGGCGCTGGGCGCGTGGCATCGGCGGACCGGCGAAAGTCGTGGACGGCCGCTCCATGATCGGCGGCGGCAGCCTGCCGGAGGAGAGCCTCCCAACGAAGCTCGTCGCCATCGCTGGCGACGGCGGCTACGTCAGTGATCTCGCCCGTCGCCTGCGGCGGGGCGATCCTCCCGTGATCGCCAGAATCGAGCGCGATGCCCTCCTCCTCGACCCGCGCACGGTCCTGCCGGGCCAGGATGCTTCGGTTGTCGGGGCGGTGAAGACAGCGCTCAGCCGCTAGCCCGACCCTACGTCATCTGGAATAGCTGCAGCACGTTGCCGTCGGGATCGAGGAGTGTGGCGATAATGGTGCCGTCGCCCTCCTTGCTGGGCGTCCTGAGGAACTCCACCCCTTGCTTGCTCAGCCGCTCGTATTCCGCCTGGCAGTCGTCCACCTGTAGGTCCACCATCATCCGGTAGGGGTCTCGCGAGCGTCCCTTCACCTCGCTGTGGGAACCGAGGGCAAGCGCCGCTCCGCTAGACGCCTCAAAGGCGACGAACCCCTCGTTCTCCATCTGTGGTTTGAGGCCGAGCACGTCGCGGTAGAACGGCAGCAGCCGGCTCACGTCCTCCGTCCAGATGACCACGCTGTGTATGCCGGTGAGCATGCTTTACTCCTTG
>CBDURB010000037.1:0-9498 GCA_965369585.1 uncultured bacterium | reverse complement strand
GCCCCATGCCTGTCCTGAGCAGCGTCACCCGCCCCTTGACGGCCCGGCGTCCGGCCCGCGTTCTATCTGCTGCCCAGCGCTCCGCCTCCAAAACGACCAAACATTACGCCCACTCCCCTATCTGAAACCCGCCCCAAACGACAACTTTTCGCAAAAACGACCAAACACCAGATACGAATCCCCTAAAACGACCAAAACGCCTCCGCTAGGGGAGGATCAGCCCGCTGCCCGGCCTGGGCGGTGGCTCGTCGCCGGGCTGCCGCTCTTGCGGCTCCGTCGCGGAGCTCGGCCCCCGCACCTCAGACGGCTGTGCCGCCGGCGACTGCGCCGCCTTCAGCACCTGCTCCACCAGCGCCTTCTCCGGCACCGCCCCCGGAATCGCGATCCGGTCCTCGATGAGGGTCAGGGGGACCGCGGTCACGTTATAGCGCTTGGCCAGGTCCGGGAACTCGTTCACCTCTATCACTTCGGCCTTCACATGCGGGTTCACCAGCGACATCTGGAACACGCCGCGCGCCATCATCGGGCAGTAGGGGCAGGTGGGCGTGACGAATACCCTCACCCGGATGTCCTCCTTGAGCTTTCGAAGCGCCTTGACCGACGGCTCGGAGAACAGGACCTCGTTGCGGGAGATGTCCACAATCGTGTCCAGGAAGCTGGCGAACCCGCTGCCGCTGGGCATGCCGTAGAACTTGAAGAACGTGCCGTCTCTGCCCCGCAGGACGATGCCGGGGATACGCTCCACGCCGAACTTCGCCGCCTCCTCGCGTTCGTCCTCCAGGTTATGCACTCGCAGGCTGATCCGGTCGCTGAGGGCGGCCACCTCCTGGAGCATCTCTCTCGTCGGCTTGCAGTAGGCGCAGGGCTCGCGACCGGGGAGAACGATCTCCAGCTCCTTCTGCGTGAAGTAGTCGATCTTCACCGGGCCCAGCATCTCCTGGGCGAACTTTACTCGAATCGCTTCCTGGTCCTTGAGCGGGATCATCGATGTTCGTCTCCGGATCGGTCTGCGCGCAGCCAGACGAGGGCGAGCCGCTGGATGGCGGTAGCGCCTGCCGCTATCGCGAGGATCCAGAGCGCCACCGTTGCCTGGTCGATCATAAGGCCGATACCCAGCAGTAGCACCCGCTCCGCCCGTCCGAACAGCCCCTCACGCATCGGGATGTCCACGATCTCGGCGCGCGCGCGAGTGTAGCTCACCAGGAAGGAGGCGACGACAGCGGCGAAGATGAGCAACTCCTCCTCACGGCCGCCGCGGTCGCTGAAGTAGTAGAGAAGGCCAAACAGCACCGCCGCTTCGGAGACGCGGTCCATTACGGCATCGAAGACGGATCCGAAGCGGGTGGCCTTGCCGGTGGCGCGGGCCAGAGCGCCGTCCAGCATGTCCAGGGAGCTGGCGGCCAGCATGACGATACCGGCGGGCAGAAAATCGCCTCGAGCGGCGAGGAAGGCGGCGCCGGCGTTCCCCAGGACACCGGCCAGGGTGAGCATGTTGGGCGTGACGCCCACTCCCGCGAGAGCGCCAACGATTGGGTCGATCAGCCAGCGGGGGGCGGAGCGAGGGAGCAGCCGAGCCATGCTACGGCTCGCTGCCGGCTGACGCGGTGCCATTGGCTGTTGCCTGGTAGTACTCCAGCACCTGCGCGCTGACCCGCTCCCAGCTGTAGCGTTGGGCTGTCTTGGTGCCTTGCTTCCCCATCTCCTCGCGCAAGGCGGCGTCCGAGAGGAGGCGTTGCAGGGCGGTGGCCAGGGCCTTGCCGTCGCGCGGCGGCACCAGCAACCCCTCTTGCTCGTCGGTGAGCACGTCCGCGAACCCATCGATCTGCGAGGCGACGATCGGGGTGCCGGCCGCCATCGCCTCCAGAAGGACGATCCCCAGGCTCTCGGCCCCCGTGTTGGGGGCGCAGTAGACGTCGGCGGTCTTGTAGTAGCGGGGCAACTCCTTCTCGGCGACGTAGCCGGTGAACACGATGTCAGTCAGGCCCTTGTGCCGGATGTAACGTTCGCAGGCTGCGAGCATGCCGCCGTCGCCGCCGACGACGATGAGCCGGATATCCGGCATTTCCTGCTTTAGTATCGCGTAGGCCTCCAGCAGGTAAGGCAACCCCTTGCGCTTCTCTAGCCTGCCCAAGAAGAGGATGTTGCGCCTGTGGTCGATGTACTTGGGGATTGGCGGCACCTCGGAAGCGAAGAACGGGAGATCGACGCCGCTGGGGATGATGCGGTAGCGACCGGCGAAGTGCTTGCCGATGAGCCGGAGCGAGGAGCGGGAGTGGGCGATGCGCCCATGGATGCGCGGCCACCAGGGCTTGATGATATAGCTGGTGTAAGCGTATATGCGACTGCCCCCCTCGCGGGCGGCGTGAAAGGTGGCGATGTTGGTGGCGTGGGAGTAGCGCAGGAACTGGAACGGCAGTAGGGGCATGAACGGCTCGTGCATGTGGACGATATCGAACCCTTCGCGTTCCAGCAGGCGCTTGACGCGAGGTGCCAGGTTGAAGGAGAGGCAGACGTTCGCCACGGAGCCGCTGGCCGGCAGGCCGATGACGTGCTCGCCGATTACCGTTAGGTAGTCGCAGTCGTTGGACAAACGGCGCGAGGAGGGAGCGATTATCCGCACCTCGTGGCCGGAGCGGATGAACTGAGCGGCTAAGGGCCTAACGTGGTTGTTGACTCCGCCGGGCACGGCCCAGTCGTAGGGGCTGACGAGGGCGATCTTCATCGGCCGGAAAAGATTCGCTTGTAGAAACTGTTTGCGGTGGCGCCCCAGCCCAGCGTCCGTGGCGTCACTAGTAGGCCGCGCCAGGCCTGCCGCAGCACCTGCAAGGGCCCTATCTCGAGCACGCTTGGGTAGCGCCCGTTGACGCCGCGGCAAGTGCGTTCCAGTATGCTACGCCGGAGGTCCTCTGCGCTGCGACCGGGAAACTCTGTATGGGCGCTCCCTATCGCCTGGAGGTGATGGGCGTCGCTGGCGCCAATCTCGGCCAGATGGTAGCGTTCCCGGTTAAGCGCGCCGATTCTCCTCAGGCGCAGCCACGCTCCCGGCGACTGATTGGCGGTCTCCAGACCGTCCAGGTACACGCCGTCCTTACCGGCGTCGGCGATGCGATCGAGCTCCTTCTTGCCCAGTGACCGCGTGATCCACATCAACGGGTGAGCGGCGATGGCCAGGCCACCCTGATGGTGCACGGCCGCCAGCACCTCTTCGACGGGTCGCAGGGAGGGCAGTGGCTCCTCTACGAACAGGGCGATGATGTGTCCTTCGATCGCAGTGACCTCCATGCCGAGAACAACCTGGAAGCGATAGCTCCCACGGGCCCATGCTTCTCGAGTCTCCATAGCGCCTCGCAGGCCGTCGTGGTCGGTGATGGCGATGATGTCGAGATCGGTCTCCGCCTCCACGTACTCCAGGACCTGACGCGGCGAGGCCATGCCATCGCTGATGGCTGTGTGAACATGGAGATCAGCCTTGCCGGGCCGCTGGTCGTCGCTCAAACCTCTTCCCCCACGGCCACCGGTGGTGGCTCTGGCTGCACCGGCACTCCCGCCCAGATCGACTCCAGCACTACCCATTGGTCGGGGTGCTGCCGCAGGTGGCGCTCAGTCAGGGCCAGGAAGCGTAGGGTATTGGTGCGGGCGTCTCTCTCCATGTCGCCGGTTCGCTCCAGCTCCAGCGGCTCCTCAAGGTAAGCGTCGATACCGCCCTGTTTGGTGCGGAGGCAGAAGCAGGGGATGACGGTCGCCCCGGTGCGCAGCGCCATCTCGATCGGCCCGGTGGGCATCATCGTCTCCTCACCGAAAAACGGGAGGTTGGCCTTGGGCCCTTCGATGTCGCGGTCCCCCATTAGGGCGATGACGCCACCATCGCGCAGGGTTTGGATGGCGCGCTTGACCCCAGCGAAGCCGACCGGCGCGAACGTGTGACCCTTCGAGGAGCGCAGGGAGTCCACCAGCCGGTGGAGCCTGGGCGGCTGCAACGGCTCCGTGAGGGCGAATACCTTCACGCCTCTGGGCAGCGTTCCCTGGATTGCCAGCTCCGGGTTGCCCAGGTGGGCACCCAACACGATGACCCCTTTCCCCGCTGCTACTGCGGGCAGTAAGTATTCGTCCAACCCGAAATAGCGCAACCGCCGCCGGAAGAAATCGTCCAGGTCCATGCGGGGCATCCGCACCAGATCGACATAATACTTAGCGATGTTGATGAAGATCATGTAGGCGGCAGCACGCACCTTCTTATCAGGCGCGTCCTTGCCCATAACGTGGCGCAGGTTGTTGATCACGTTACGCCGAGAGCCGGGGAAGAGCCGGTACGCCAGCCGCCCCACCACTTCGGCAGCCGTGTAGCCAACCCCGAGAGGCAGGCGTCCAATGGTGTGGATCGCAATCAGGAAGAGTATGTACTTCCACATGAGACCCGCGGATACATCAGGCCTCCCCTACTCCGATGGGGTGGAGCCGTTGCTAGTCTGAATAAACTCCTCAGTGAGGATGCGCGCCTGGTCGTCCGTGAATTGCTTGGGGGGAGACTTCATGAAGTAGGAGCTGGGTCCTGTGAGAGCGCCCGATATTCCCCGGTCCAGGGCGAGCTTGCAGCAACGAATTGCGTCGATGACTACGCCTGCGGAGTTGGGGCTGTCCCAGACCTCCAGCTTCGCCTCCAGGCTCAGCGGCGTCTCGCCGAAGCCGGTTCCTTCCATGCGGATGTAGCACCACTTACGGTCGTGGAGCCAGGGCACGTAATCGCTGGGACCTATGTGGATGTCTCCTTCAGGGATCTGATAGTCAAGCTGGGAAGTGACGGCGCTGGTCTTAGAGATCTTCTTGGACATGAGGCGCTCCCGCTCCAGCATGTTCAAGAAGTCCGTGTTGCCGCCGAAGTTAAGCTGATAGGTACGGTCCAGCCGCACTCCACGCTCCATGAACAGGCGGGTGAGCACACGGTGGAGGATAGTAGCGCCTACCTGGGACTTGATGTCGTCGCCGACGATGGGTAGGCCTTTCTCTTCAAACCGCTTTTGCCAGTACTGCTCGCGGGCGATGAATACGGGGATGCAGTTGATCATGGCGCAGCCGGCCTGCAACACCTGCTCTACGTACCACTTGGTGCCCTCTTCGCTTCCCACAGGCAGGTAGCTCACGACCACTTGGGTACCGGAGTCGCGGAGCACCTTCACGATGTCCGATGTGGGGCCGCTAGCCTTGTGCACCACTGACGACAGGTATTTGCCGATCCCGTCGTGGGTCATGCCACGTGATACAGGCACATTCAGGTTGGGGACGTCCGCGAACTTGTATGTGTTGTTCGGCGGCGCGTAGATGGCTTCCGAGAGGTCCTTGCCAACCTTGTTGCGGTCCACGTCGAACGCAGCGACGAACTCAATGTCGCTGATGTGGTAGCCGCCGAGGTTGGCGTGCATCAAGCCAGGCACGCTTGCATTGCTGTCCACCCCGCGGTAGAAGTGGATTCCCTGCACTAGAGAGGAAGCGCAATTGCCGACGCCGATGATGGCGACGTTGATCTTTCCCAAAGATTGTCTCCTTCTGGTGGTTCGCTGCGACTTTCGAGTGCTCGGCATCTCTCCTCCGGCAGGTGCGTATTGACCTGCCTAAGCCATTCTACAGCAAGAAGTGGGAAGGCTCATCCTTAAAAGAAAAGCCAGGCCAGCGTTGGCTGGCCTGGCTCAGTCGCTGCGCGGTTCCGGAGCGGGCGATTGGGCCGTTCTCCTAGTGGGGCGAGATCCACGGCCTTGCCGCGGCAGGGGAAGCTTTGCTAAACCGGAACGCGAGGGGTTCGGCGGGGGCCTAGCTCCCCGCGCCGATCCGGTACATGTTAGTGTTGCAGACTGGGCAGGAACCCTTGGTAGCTGGTCGCCCGTTCTTGAGGGTGACCTTCTCAGGGTTGCGCATCTCCCTCTTGGTGCGGCACTTGAGGCAATAAGCTTGCATATCAAAACCCCCTTACTGGGTTGAATAGATACCCTGCCGTTCTGATGGCCAAGCATACGGCTTTTCAAGGGGTTGTCAAGGGGGATTCCGCCCCAAATAGGGGACGAATACCAAATTCTAACTTGGCTATGCCGTCAGGTGGCCAGATATGAATACTTTTTGGGGTTTCCAGCGGTGAGACTCGCCATCGTAGCGGAGGATCCCTACGAACGATCCGTCCTCCGCATATGCGCGGCAGCGCTGACCATCCTGAGCGTCTTGCAGGCGCTGGAACGAGGGTGATTCCATCTCCAGGGCACAGCCGTGCCGGATGTCCTTCTCCGCCTCCATCTCCAGATAGACGGCTGGGAAGTGGCCTAAGCCGTAGTCCATCGGTAGCAGCAGCTCCTGCCAGCTTCCGTCCTTAAATGCTGTCTCCAGCCTGCTGATGGAGAAGGCATCGTCAACATGGAACAGGCCAACGGCCGTGCGCCGAAGGGCTGCCAGGTGGGCGCCGCAACCTAGGAGCCGCCCCAGGTCGTCGGCCAGGGTGCGGATGTACGTTCCTTTCCCACAGCGTATCTCAAGCTCCACAAGGGGAGGCTCGAATGAGAGGAGGTCGATCCGCTCGATGTTCACCTTACGCGGGCGCAGGCTCACCGGCCTGCCGGCCCGGGCCAAGCGGTATGCGGGCGTACCCTCAACCTTGATGGCGCTGTAGCTGGGTGGGGTCTGCTCCTCCCGGTGCTCCAGAGTCTCCAGGGCCGCTTTCAGCTTGGTCTCGTCTACAGCTCCCGCGTCTCCTTCAAATGTCGTTGCTCCGGTGGCGTCGAAGGTATCGGTAGCCAGGCCAAGGCGGACGCTGCCACGGTAGGTCTTAGGCAGCTCCATGAGGTACTCGCTCACTCGTGTGGCCTGGCTCAGGCAGACCAGCAGTACGCCTGTCGCCAGGGGGTCCAGCGTGCCCGCGTGCCCCACCTTCTTTACCGCTGATAGCTTGCGCACCCGGGCGACGACCTGGAACGAGGTGATGCCCTCCGGCTTGTCTACGTTGAGAATGCCGCGCGGGGTCATGCCTCAGGGTGCGTTCCCGGCAAGTGTTTCATCAGATCCAGCACGTGGGCCGCCTTCTCCATCGACTCGTCCAGGGTAAACTGAATGTCCGGCGTCCGCCTAATCGAAAGACGGCCCATTAGCTGCCGTCGGACGAAGGGGGCGGCGTGGACTAGCGCCTTGATGGTTTCGGCCTTTTCATCGTCATCACCCATTATGCTCACGTAGACGGTGGCTGCCGACAGATCAGGCGAGATGCTTACCTCCGTGAGCGTGACGATCTCCGCCAGCCGTGGGTCACGTAGCTCGCGCTGGATGAGCTCGCTGATCTCCTGCTGCAGGAGGACGTTCAGTCGTTGTTGGCGTCGGCTCACAGATGGCTCTCTATTCTGGAACCAGCAGGGGTCCGGCCGGGGTTAGGCCTTCGTCTCAGTGTGGAAGGCCTCGATCACGTCCCCCTCTTGGAACTCGCCGAAGCCTTCTACACCAATGCCGCATTCCACTCCTGCTTGCACTTCGCGGGCGTCATCCTTGAAGCGGCGCAGGCTGGATACGCGTGACTCTCGCAAGACTTCCTCGCCGCGCTTGACTCGTGCCTGGGAGTTGCGCCGAACGGTGCCGTCTGTCACCATACACCCGGCGATGCGGCTGCCGCGGACACGGAATATCGCCCGTACCTCAGCGTGGCCGTCCACGACCTCCTCGATGATGGGTTCCATGATGCCCTTCAGGGCGTTCTCGATGTCCTCAGTGAGCTTGTAGATGATGTCGTAGTGGCGGATGTCCACGCTGTCCGCCTTCGAGATTCGAACTGCGCCGGGCTCTGAACGGACGTTGAAACCGACGACGATACCCTCTGAGGCGCGGGCGAGCATGACGTCGGACTCGCTGATCTTCCCTGTGGCGGTGTGCAGCACCTTTACGCGAGCGCGGTCCGAGCTTAACCCTTCCAGCGCTTGCTGAACGGCCTCCAGGCTGCCCTGGACATCGGCCTTAAGGACGATGCCCAGCTCTTTCGCCCGGCCGGCGGAGATGTCACTGGAGAACGCCTCCAGCGTAGTGGTGTGCTGGGCATCGGCCGTGCGCTCCCGTTCTCGCGCCTCTATCACCTCGCGGGCGGTGCGCTCGTCCTTGACGGCTGTGATGGTGTCACCGGCGCGGGGGACCTCGGACAAGCCCATGATCTTCACCGGGGTAGCGGGCCCCGCGGTCTTTAGCCGCTGGCCTTTCTCATCGAACATCGCCTTGACGCGGCCCCAGGTGTCGCCGGCGATGACAGTATCGCCAATCTTGAGCGTCCCCGTCCGTACGATGATGGTGGCCATTGGGCCGCGGGAGGGGTCGAGCTCCGACTCGATGATGGAGCCTTCGGCTGGACGGTCCGGGTCCGCCTTGAGTTCAGATACTTCGGCGACCAGAAGGATGTGCTCCAGCAGGTCCTTCAGCCCTGCGCCTGTCTTAGCCGATACGGGCACAGCGATGACATCGCCGCCCCACTCTTCGATTATGACATCGCGCTCCGACAGTTGCTGCTTGGCGCGGTCAGGGTTGGCGTCCGGCAGGTCGATCTTGTTGATGGCGACTATTATGGGCACGTCAGCGGCCTTGGCGTGGTCGATCGCCTCCAGCGTCTGGGGCATCACGCCATCGTCCGCAGCCACAACCAGCACGGCGATGTCAGTGGCTCTGGCGCCGCGGGCGCGCATGGCCGTGAACGCCTCGTGCCCCGGCGTGTCCACGAAGGTGATCTTCTTGCCCTCAATCTCTACCTGGTAGGCGCCGATGTGCTGGGTGATGCCGCCGGCCTCCTTTTCCGTTACGTTGGTCTCACGAATGGCGTCCAGAATGCTTGTCTTGCCGTGGTCTACGTGGCCCATAACGGTGACGACGGGTGCCCTAGGCTTTAGCTTACTGGCGTCCTCCTCGATTTCTTTGCGCTTGACGGTGATCTTTTCTTCTGCCTGGACGTGAGGCTCGTATCCTAGTCCGCTGGCCACCTTTGCGGCCGCGTCGTAGTCCACACTCTGGTTGATGGAGGCCATGACGCCGTTCTTCATGAGCTCCTTGATTACCTCTATCGCAGACGTGTTCAGGAGTTCGGCGAGGTCACGGACGACCACGGAGGCGGGGACATCGATCGTCTTAGCCGATGCGCCCGTCTCCGGGGGGTTGGCTGCCTGTTGAGCGCTCATGAAGCCTCGGATCCCAGGCGCTCCGCTCCGTACTGGAGTAGGGCCTCGCGGGTATCGCTAGAGAGCGTAGCCCGAAGCGCGCTCTCCAGCCGCCCCTTCCTGACGGCGCGGTTCCAGCATTCGGGGTTTCCGCAGAGGTAGGCGCCACGGCCCGGCCGCTTCCCGGTCGGGTCGGGCTCCACCACGCCGCTGGGGGCGCGTACCAGGCGGATCAGATCCCGCTTGGCAGTGGTTGAACCGCAACTGACGCAGGTGCGCTGAGGTACGTGCCTTGGCCGGGGCTGCTGTTTCACTGCACTCATCAGGTCAGGCATCAAACTCTTCGAAT
>CBDURB010000036.1:0-9506 GCA_965369585.1 uncultured bacterium | reverse complement strand
GGACGGCCTCCTCTACATCCGCACCAACTCCAAGAGCGGCAAGGTCCGCAACATCCGCCGCGACCCCCGCGTCAGCCTCTGCGTCCAGGACGAACGTCCCCCCTACCGCGGCGTCACCGTCAAAGGCGCCGCCGGCGTCCAGCCGGAGCAGCCCCAGCTCTCCTCCAAAATGTCCCGCCACTACCTGGGCGCCATCGCCGGCTTCTTCTACCTGCGCCTCCGCAATCGACAAGAGATCGAGGATGACCCCGACACCATCGTGGTCATCGAACCCCAGGGAAAGTTCGGCTGGGACTACCGGCCTCAGACGCCTCTCGTGGGCCGGATATGGCTGGCCCTCAAGCGCATCCTGCCGCCCTGGCTGTAGCGCTACTCCGTCAGCCGCCGGTACAGCGTCGTGATCCGCGAGGGCAGCGACTCGATGTCCGGCACCACCGCGTAACCGATCTCCTGGCACATCTGCTTCAAGTAGTCGTGCCCGTGCCGGTCCACCGTCAGGCAGAACGGCACGATCCCCTTGCGCTTCGCCTCCAGCAGCGCCATGTGCGTATCGTGGATGGCGTACTCCTTCTCCGTGCGGTCGCGGCCGTAGCCGTGATCCTGGGGCCGTCCGTCCGAGACCAGGAACAGGATGCGCACCTTGGAGTCCCGTTCGTCCAGCTTGGAGGTGGCGTGGCGAATGGCCGGACCCATACGAGTGGAGCGCACCGGCGCTATCTTGTCGATCCGCTTCTTGACCACCTCGGACAGCATCTCTTCCATGTCCTTCACCACGTAGAACTCCACGTTCTCTCGCCCGTAGCCGGAGAAGCCGTATATCCCGTACGTATCGCCGATCGTCTCCAGCGCCTTGATAAGAAGGACGATGCTCTCCTTCTCCAGGTCAATGATCCGCTTGGGCGGCGTGAGGAGCTCCTGAGCGCGCCGCGCCATCCACCAGGAGAAGTAGCGTCGGGGGTCGTCGTCGAACTCGTCCTGGCCGTAGCGCCGCTCGTGCTTGGCGATCTCCTCATCGGTAGAGGCGCTCATATCCAGCAGGAACGCCACAGAGACGTCCCGTTCCACCTTATTGCGACGCCAGTAGACCTTGCCGCTGGGCGTATGGCCGGCGCGACGCTCGATGACGTACTCCGTGACCGCGTCCAGGTCGAACTCCTCGCCGTCCAGCAGGTGCTTGACCTTACGGAACGTCTCCGGCCGCAGCAGCTCGAACTGGCGCTGCGTCTGGGCGGCCAGAGAAGCGTACTTGGCCAGCGTCTGCTCGTAGTACTGGGGCATCCCCTCGCTCACCGCGTACTCGACGACGCGACACCAGCGCGGCTTGAAGTCGCCGGCACGGAAGTCCCATTCGTCGTAGTAGAAGTACTTCGGCTCAACCGGGAGCTCGTGCTCGTCGTCCGCCGTGCTGAGGCCGGAGACGGGCTGGCCGTCCTTCACGGGGATCCGCTCCACCTCATCCTTCTCCCGCTGCTGAGCGCTGAGCTCCTTGATCAGGTTGGTGATGAACAGGTCCGACGACTGGGTGAGGTCCGCCTCGGCCAGGTCTGACAGGGTGATCTCCACGCTCTTCTCCAGCATCGCCTGCAGCTGCTCCGGCGATAGCGGCGACAGCGGCCCCTGCTCTCCGCCGCGCTCTTGACGCAGGCGCATCAAGAGCTGCACCATCTCCGGCTTGAAGTCGCCGCGGAAGTCCACCGGGTCAGGGCTCTCGTACGGCATCGCTTCGCCCTGAGGGAAGTCGATGTCCATACTCTCCCCCAGCGAGTCTGACGTCACAGGCATCGCCTGCATCATCTCCTCGTCTAACCCCTGCCACTCCTCTTCGTTCATCAGCTCGGAGATGATGTTCGGTATCTCCCGCGCGATCTGGTAGAGGCGCAGCGTGGCCTCCGCCGAGTCCTCCACAATCGCCTGCGGCTGCTGCACCGCCGCTACGATGCCCATCGCTTGTTGCATGACGGACGCCAGCGGCTGCGGCCAGCGGACGCGGTCCGGGCCGCCCAGGCTAACCCGCACCAGGTTCTCCACGAACGCCTGCAGGAGCGGCAGCTTCTCCACCTCCGGCCGCTTATCCAGCTCCAACTGCTGCCGCTGCCGGTAGGCCGTGCGAATGCCCGCGTATTCACGCTCCACCAGCACGTCGATGCGGGCGTCCTCCAGGAGAGCGAACAGGTCAGACGCCAGGCGCCGATCCTCAAACAGGTCGAAGTAGCGCTCCATGTCTGTCAGCGGCCCCGCCGGCGCCTCGCCATCGCCGCTCTCCTCCCCGCCTCTGGCGTAGGCCTCGGCCCGCTCCCTCTCCAGCTCGCGGCGCAGGTTGGGAAAGATACGCCCTTCCCTCTCGAAGGTGAAGCCGAAGGTATCGAACTCCAGGTGACCTGCTTGGTGAGTGGAGTAGACCTTGTATATGGAGAAGTTCTCCTCCTTCTGACGGAACTCCTCCACCCAGGGTGGCAGGTAGATAGCGGAGCCCTCCGTAGACGGTGACTCCGTCTCCACCCAGCCGATCCCCTTCTCCGCCAGCGCCTCCGCGGAGTGGACCGCCACCTCCATGCCGGTGAGCGCCTTGCAGTACATGCGCAGGACATCGCCGACACGGCTCAGGTCCACCCGCGAGGAGAGGGCATCCAGCACCTCCTCGCCGCGGCTGGATTCCATGCGGAAGTAAGCCTCGCCGCCCTCGCTGCTGGTGTCCAGCAGGGCGCTGCCCTCGCCGTGCCACAGCAACACTTCCTCAGGGCCGATGCGCGCCAGCACCACCGGGCTGCTCTTGAGGAACTCCATCGCCGCCACCGGAGAGCGGCCGGCCAGCTCCTCTGCCATGGAGAGAAGCGTCCCGTGTATCTCCGTGTCCACCTCATCGAGGGCGCGGGCGGACTCGGCGAAGAAGGTGAACGCCTGCCGTCCCTCCCTGCGGGCCAGCTCCCGCGCCAGTGCCAGGAAGCGGACCCGCTGAGACTGCTGCACGTGAGCAAGCAGGAGCGGGCCCTTCTCTAGATAGGAGCGGGCATCCGCCCAACCGGTGGAGGCCAGCGCCTCAGCGAAGCGCAGGAAGGCGGCACGGTCCTCGCCGCCGAGTGGGGTCAGTACGTGCGGCGCGACGCTCAGACAGTGAGCGGCCAGGTCATAGGAGCGATCGCAGAGTGAATCGACGAAGCGGATGAGGATGCGCGTCTCTTCCAACGTAAGCTGCCCGAACAGCGCCGGGCTGCCGTCGAAGAACTGCACCGCCAGGGATGCGGAGCGCCAGGTCCCCTTGTAGAGCTGTCGGCCCAGCCCCACCCAGTCGCCCAACTGATCCACGGTCACCTGCGACAGCGTCCCCGGCGAGGCGCGGAAGTATGAAGCGGCCAGCGCCGACGATGCCTCCGCCAGATCGCGGCCGTGCCCCGTCCAGCGACGGAACTCCTGAAAGCCCAGTGCGGGCAGCACTTCCGGCGTCACGCGGAAATACTCCCCCGCCGCCTCCCAGGAGCGCCACGACTGCTGGGCCAGCTCCAGACCCTCCTCCGCCCACTGGCTCGTCTCCTCAGGCGAGAGGATCTGCTCCACCGCCTCCGCCGCCCGGCGGAACTCGCTCACCAGGGTTGTGGAGAACGGGGCTAGCTTCTTATCGTAGCTGCGGTAGATGCGCCGATACTCTGCCTTACTCAAAGATTGACGACACCACCTCTTCGATGCTCCGCTGCACGTCCCGCTCGTCCGTTAACGCCCAGACGACTGCCACCTGGCAGGCGCGGCGAGGTTGTACCCCTTCGGTGATGAGCTGCCCGGCGTAGATGAGCAGACGCGTGCTCGCCCCTTCGGCCAGACCGTGCTCCTTCAAGTGGCGCACCTTCTCGCCCAGCTTCGCCAGGTCCATCGCCACCGCCGGCGTCACGCCCGATTCGTGCTCGATGATCTTCGCCTCCATCTCGCGCGGCGGATAGTTGAACTCGATCGCCATGAACCGCTGACGAGTGCTGTGCTTCAGGTCCTTGAGCGCGCTCTGGTAGCCGGGGTTATAGGAGATGACCATCAGAAAGCCGTCCCTGGCCTCCACTATCTGACCCAGCTTCTCTATGGGGAGGATGCGCCGGTGATCCGTCAGCGGGTGAATGAGGACGGTGGTGTCCTTGCGCGCCTCCACTACCTCATCCAGGTAGCAGATGCCACCGGCCTTTACGGCCCGCGTCAGCGGCCCGTCTATCCAGCGCGTGGAGTCGCCTTCCAGCAGATAGCGGCCCACCAGGTCCGAGGCGGTCAGGTCCTCGTGGCAAGCCACGGTCACCAGGGGAAGTCCACCCCCGGATGAGTTCTCATCTTTCTCTATCCCATCACGGATGATGGTGAGCGGCCGGTGCAGCTTATAGGCCATGTACTCGATGAACCGCGTCTTGCCGCAGCCCGTAGGGCCCTTCATCAGCACCGGGATCTTCTGCGAGTAGGCGGCGTTGAACAGCTCCACCTCGTCGCTTACGGGTAGGTAGAACGGCTCCTCGGCGAGGATGTACTCCTCGATCGCATATTGCTTGTAAGTCTGCTCCTGAGTCATCCCTCTATCACTCTTCCTCTCCGCCTGTCCTGAGTTCGTCGAAGGGCCAAACGGCTAAACGCCGCTCCGGGCCGAAGGGGTCTCCAGCCGCGCCAGCAGCCGCTGCCACTCTTCGTCCACCTGCTTCCGAGTCCGCTCCAGCGGGCAGTCGGTATCGATTATGACCTGCGAGCGGGCGGCGCGCTCCTCGTTGCTCATCTGGGCCTTGACGCGGGCCAGCGCCTCCTCCAGGCTGAGGCCGCTGCGCTCGGCAGTGCGCGCGGCCGCCACCTCCGGCGGCGCCATCGTGACCCAGACCTCGTCCGCCAGGTCGTCCCATCCCGCGTCAAACAGCAGCGCCGCCTCCAGCACCGTCACCCGTGCGCCGCGCGTCCGCTCCTCCTCCAGCTTCTCCCTCATCATCTCCTTCATACGCGGATGCGTGATTGCGTTCAGCCGCCGGAGCTGCTCGGGGTCGCTGAAGACGATGGCGCCCAGCTTCTTCCGGTCGATTGCGCCGTCCGGGGCCACTATCTGCCGCCCGAAGGCCTCTACGACCTCTCGCCAGGCGGGCTGGTCCGGCAGATACACCTCGTGGCCCACGGCGTCAGCGCTGAGAAGCGCGGCGCCCTCACCCTCCAGCATCTGGGCGACCGTGGACTTGCCGCTGCCAATCCCTCCCGTAAGGCCGATAACATACATACTGCCTGCCGGCGCTGGTTGCCGGCCCTCCTGACAAAAATGGCCGGTACTCGCCGACCGCACGGCCATTGTAGGGTTGACCTTCCGTACGCGTCAAGGTTGGAGGCGGCGACGGTCCTGCGGCTAAGGGTCGATCTGCCGCGTGAACACCATCCCTCCCGTCATCCCCTGCGCCCGGTAGAAACGGTGCGCGTCCTTCCGTCCCGCTCCCGAAGCCAGCTCCAGGTGGGTGCACTCCCGCTTCCGGGCCCAGTCCGTAGCCGCGTCCAGCAGCAACGCACCGATGCCCAGGCTGCGCCGCGACGAAGACACTACCAGGTCCTGTAGCCAGCAACGCTTACCGAAGCGGATGAACGGAGGGTCAAGGTAGACGCTGGCCAGTCCTACGATGGAATCGCCGTCAAGCGCCAGCAGTACGTCGGCGTCCGGGTGCTGCGCCGCGTATCGAAACCCCTCGCGGCCGCGCTCCAGGGAGTACTCTCGCGGCCTGCCGCCCGGCGGCTCGAACAGCTCCTCGATTAGAGCTAGGACGGCCTCTTCATCGGCGGGCGAGGCGGGACGAGTTGAGAGGTTCGCTGTTCCCTGCTCCGTGTGCCCTGTTCCCGCGCTATTCGGCCTTCAGCTCCCGCACCTTCTCCAAGAAGGCCGGTACCACTTCCTTCCAGTCGCCCACGACGCCGAAGCGCGCGGCCTGGAAGATGTTCGCCTCCGGGTCCTTGTTGATAGCGACGATGTTCTTCACCTGCGAGATGCCGGCCATATGCTGGCTGGCCCCCGAGATGCCCACGGCGATGTACAGGTCCGGCGTGACCACCTTGCCCGTCAGCCCAATCTGCGTCGGCACAGGGTACCAGCCCATGTCGCAGACCGCGCGGGTGGCGCCCACGGCGCCGCCCAGGATCCCCGCCAGCTCCTCCAGCGGCTGGAACCCCTCCGGGCCGCCCAGCCCGCGGCCGCCGCTCACCACCACCGCCGCGTCCTCTAGCCGCACGCCCTCCACCTCCTCCTTGCGCTGGCTGACGATGCGGGTGCGGATGGCGTCCGCGCTCACGTCGGCGGACTGCTTAGCCACCTCCGCCTGGCGGGAGTCATCACGCTCCGGCGGGTCGTAGACCTTGGCGCGTAGCGTGGCGATCTGAGGCGTGCCGTTGATCGTGTAGCGGGCGCGGGCGCTGCCACCGTAGCAGGGCCTGCTCGCCTGTAGCTTCTCGCCGTCCAGCGATAGCTCCATGCAGTCCATCACCACTGCCGTGCCCAGTCGCGCCGCCAGCCGCGGGGCCATGTCCCGGCCGATCGCCGTCTGGCCGAACAGGACGACCGATGGATCGGCCTCCTTGCAGATGCGCTCCCCAACATGCACGTAAGCATCGCCCTGGTAGTCCTTGAGCACCTCGTCATCAACGACGATCACCTTATCGGCGCCCAACGCCCCGCACTCCTTGGCCAGACCCTCCACGCCGGCGCCCAGTAGGACGCACGTCACCGGCCCGCCCAGGCTCTTGGCCGCACCCAGTAGCTCTCCGGTAACCGGGGCCAGCCCGCCGCCTCCCTCCACCGCCTCCCCGAACACGAGTACTCCGCTTGGCATACGTTCCTCCTACAGGTTGGGCCTCTTGTCCCTTGCCACGGCCCTTAGATCAGCTTCGCTTCCCGCAGCCGGACGGCCAGCTGCTCGCCCGCTTCCTTGGCGCTGTCCGCCTCGATGAACTCCGTATCCACGGCCGTCTCGGGGACGAACAGCGCCTCCAGGTTGATGCGGTTCTTCGCCCCGTCAATGCCCAGGTCGGAGCCGGTCATCGTGACCACCTCCTTGCGGGCGGCCTGCATGATCTGTCGGAGCTGCGGATATCGCGGCTCGCCCAGCTCATTGGATACGGTCACGACACAGGGCGTGGGCGCCTCCACCGTCTCGAAGCCGTCCAAAAGAACGCGCTCAGCCGTCACCTTGCCGCCCTCCATCTGGACCTCCTTGACGATGGTGATGACCGGGAAGCCCATGAGTTCAGCCAGGGTGGAGCCGACGACGCCCATATCCCAGTCGACGGCCTGGCGGCCGCAGATGATCAGGTCCACGGGCTCGATCTTCTTGATGGCGGCAACCAGTATCTCGGCCGTGGCCCAGTGATCGGCCTCGTTTAAGGCCGGGTCGTTGATATGGACACCCTCGTCGACGCCCATAGCCAGACAGTGCTTTATGGTGTCACGATAGGCGTCTGGGCCCAGGGTAAGGACGGTGATCGTCGTATCGGCAACCTTGTCCTTGACGCGTAGGGCAGCCTCAACTCCAATCGTGTCGAACTGAGAGGGCACCGGCTGGATGCCGGGGATGGGGAGGACCTTCTTGGCGGCCTCGTCCACCTTGAACTGCGAGGCGGGCGCCTCCGGGTCCGGCACCTGTTTGACGCAGCAGACGATGTGGGGCATAAGCGTACCTCCTTGGCGGGCGGCCCTTCTGCTATAGAACCGCCGGGCAGCGGGCAACCCCGCCTACCGGCAGACGGATATGTGAAATCCGTCACTCGCAGAGTATAGCAGGACGGCCCCTGCGCGCAAGACGCAGCCGGAGGCCTCCTGGAGGCCCCCGGCTCGACGCGCCACCCTGCGCCTCGCCCCTCAGTCCGACAGATGCTGCAGGCCCAGCTTGATCTTCTCCGCCGCCGGCAGCCCCGAGTAGTCTGGGGCGCGGCGCACCGGAGAGCCCGCCGGGATGGGCGGCGACTCCTGCCGTCGCTCTTTCTCCATACGCTCCTGCATCTCCGACACCACCCGCTCCGCGGCCGTTAGCTGTTCGTCGATCTCCTCCATCTCCTCGCCCGTGACGAGGTCGGCCGGAATATGGGGTGCGGCGGTCAGCCGCGCCTCGCGGTACTTGAGCGCGGCCTCGCGCAGGCGGGCGCTGAGCCGCTCGCTCTCGGCTCGGGCGGTCTCCTGCTCGCTCTGGACAGAGGCCACACGGTCAGCCTCCGTAGCGGCGCGGGCCTCGGCGTCGGCCACGGCGGCCTGCAGGGAGTCGATCTCGGCCAGCGCATCGGTTAGCTGCTCTTTCAGGGCGGGCGTCTCGGGGTCAACCTTCGTCATCGGGCGCATCTCCTTTCGGCATAAACAGCGGTCAAGGCGAGAATAGAACGCCTGTGCGTATCCAGCAAGGGGCACGTGGCACCCGAAGGCGGCTGGAAGCTGTATAATTGGAATGATATGAGCGAAGCCCGGAAGAGGCGGTTCGTGCAGGTGCTGGCCCTGGTAGTGCTGCTAGGCGCTATCCTCCCCAACGTCACCTATATCGGCCACTGGACCATCCGCGGTCTCGAAACCGCCAACGCCGAGGACAGCGGCGACGGCCACGTCAACCACTGCCACGGCTCCTCCGCCTGCGCCGACCAGGCCGCCTACGGCCTCCAGTGGCGGACGGAGGCCGAGGACGCCCTGAACCTGAACGGCGACCGGGAACGGGCCCAGGCCCATGAACGGGACGCATCGCCCATCGAGCCGATCATCGCGCCCCTGGACCCGCCCCCTCAGTACGCGTAGCCCCTCCTTCACGCGTTTTACAACCCCACCATTTCTTTGACGTTACCCCTATGGAGGTTAGCTATGCGTATAGCTATATCGCTCGCGGCAGGGCTGCTGGCCCTGGCCGCTATCACGACAGTCTTAGGACACGCTTCCCCCGAGCGATTCGACCCCGGACCGGGCGCCGTCCTGGATGCGGCCCCGGCCCGCGTCGACGGCTGGTTCACCCAGGACATCCGCCGCCAGGAGGACGAAAGCTTCCTGCGCGTCTACCGCGTGGAGGCCGATGGCTCCCTGGGACAGCGCGTTGACACCGACACGACAACCATCGACGACGAGGACCGCCGTCACATGTTTGTGGACCTGACCCCGGATACGGGCCCGGGTGAGTACGCCGTCGCCTGGCAGACGCTGTCCGATGAGGATGACGAGCTCGACGGCAACTGCTACCGCTTCTTCGTCGGCCAGGAGGCGGCCGACGCCGCCCACGAGGCCAGGTCACGCATCGACGTGGCCGGGGTGTGCCCCACGACCGCCGTCTCCGCTCCCCCTGCGCCGACCGCCTCTATCGAGCTGGACGTACCCGAAGAGTCGGCCACCGGCGATGTCACCGTCGGCATGACCACGGAGGGCGCGACCATCCAGATGCCCACCGGCGAGGGCCGCGACCCCGCCTTCGCCCACTACCACCTCTACCTGGACACAGCTCCCGCGCTCCTCCACAGCCACGAGGGCGAGAATGACGGCGATGGTGAAGAGATGGACATGGGGCAGGACGCCT
>CBDURB010000035.1:0-9578 GCA_965369585.1 uncultured bacterium | reverse complement strand
CCAGCACTGCTGGGATCTTCTTGAAGTCCTCTTCAATCACCTGGCGCATGGTGCCGGCGTGAAGGGCCGCCGCCGGATGGTACATGGGGATGAAGTAGGTGCCGTCCTTCACTTTCACTTGGCCGTGCCCCTTGCTGATCTTGTCGCCAGGGAAGAACCAGACCAGCGAGAAGCGGCCCAGGCTGACGATGACCTTGGGCTTGATGAGCTCAATCTGCCGTTTAAGATACTTCTCACAGGCCTCGATCTCGCCCGGGAGCGGGTCGCGGTTGTTGGGCGGCCGGCACTTTACGACGTTGGTGATGAACACCTGGTCCCGCCGTAAGCCTATGGAGGCGAGGAGCTCCTCCAAGAACTTCCCGGCTGGACCGACGAAGGGTCGGGATTGCTGGTCCTCGTGGAAACCCGGCCCCTCGCCCACGAACAGTATTTCGGCATCAGGGGGACCTTCACCGGGAACGGCGTTGGTGCGGGTGCGGCAGAGGTCGCAGTCAGGACAGGAAGCGATTCGCTGGTGTAGCTCTTGGAGATCGCTCATGCGTCGTGGGGATGATAGCACCGTCGCCAGAAGGGGTCAATCGGGCCTATCTTTGATAGCATCTCGCTGCTTTGTACTTTTCCCATGGGTGGGGTCATGTCCTGAAGGGTGTGCCATCACTCCATGTGGATGCTGCGGCCTTCAGGCTGCGGTTCTGTATCCACTGATCCGTCCGTTGCGCGGAAGCATGAGCGAATGGAATGCGCATGACCTACCGTCTGGGTTGCACGAACACGGCTAGGACGATACCCAGGAAGTAGAGGACGATAATTGGGCCGGCTACGAGCGATTGGGTAACTGGGTCGATTGTGGGGGTAACGATGGCGGCGATGACGAAGGCGCCGACGATCGCGAAGCGCCACCAGTGTAGAAGCTGGCGGGCGCTGACGATGCCGAAGCGGGCCAGGTACATCACCACCAGCGGCGTCTGGAAGGACACGCCCGTCCAGAACAGCAGCCGGGTCACGAAGTCCACGTAGCTGCCGACCCTGATGTCCGGCCTGGCGATATCGCCACCGCCGAAGTCCAGCAGAAAGCCTAGGGCCGGCGGCAGGGCGATGTAGTAGGCGAAGGCCACCCCGCCTAGGAACAGTACGAACGTCCCCGCTACCGTCGCGTACAGCCAGCGGCGCTCATTGGGGTCAAGACCGGGAGAGACGAAGCGGAGCCCCTGGTAAACGATCATCGGCATGCCCAGGATCAAGCCGCCCAGCAGCGAGACGCGGAAGTAGGTCACGAACAGCTCAAACGGCTCGATGAACTGGAGCTCGAAGTTTTCGCTGCGCGCTTCGGCGGGCTTCTTCAGGAAAGCGATGATGTCGTTGCCGAAGAACACAGACACGCCGAGGCCGATGACCACGAACGTTGCCGAGATGAACAGGCGGAAGCGGAGCTCGTCTATGTGCTCCAACACCGTCAGGTAGCGCTCGCCGGGCTGCTCCTGTGGCGCTTCGCCTGGGGGTTCCGGAGGCGCAACGCGGCTCATGTCTGCTCTGTGCTGGCGGGCGAAGGGAGGGGCGTGGCGCTAGGAGCCATCATCAGATGAAGTCTCCTGCCCATTGGCAGGAGGACGCTTCTCAGGCGCCGGCTCCGCGCTGGACTCGATGATCGCTGGCACCTCGCGGACAGTCCGATCCACCTCACGGGTGATGGAATCTACGTCCTTGACCGCGGTCTCCCGCACCTGCTCGAGATCCTTGCGTATCTGCTCATACTCTCGGGTCAACTCGTCGAGTTCACTTCGCATCTGGGTAGTGACATCCGTGGCGTAACCACGCATCTGTCGGATCACGCGGGCGATCTGGGCGGCGAACTCAGGCAGACGCTTGGGGCCGACGACGATAACGGCGACGACCAGTACGAGGATGATCTCCGGCATGCCGATTCCCAGAACGTCCATAATAGTTCACCTCTTTAAGGCGCTGGTCTCATTATACGGGAGAAGAAAAGGCCCCACCCTTGGTGAGGCCGTGAAGATAGCGGTGAGGTGGCCTTCTCCTAGGCTTCGTCCTCGGCGATGTCCTGCTCGACGATATAGTTGACAGCGTCCTGCACGGTGGCGAGCTTCTCGGCATCCTCGTCTGAGATCTCCATACTCTTCCCCTTGTCGCTGAACTCCTCCTCCATCGCCATGATCAGCTCCACCAGGTCCAGCGAGTCGGCATTCAGGTCGTCAACGAAGGACGTCTTAAGGGCCACATCGCTCTCCTCCACGCCCAGTTGCTCCACTATGATCTTACGTACCCGCTCGAAGACGGTTGCCAAATGTCACCTCCTTGTGCCCGTCGTAGAGACGGAACCGAGAACTCCGTTGACGAATTTCGGCGAAGCTTCGCCGCCGAACTCTTTGGCCAGCTCGATGGCTTCGTTGATAGCTGCGCGCATCGGCACCCTATTATCTATGACGATCTCGTAGATGGCAAGCCTGAGGATGTTGCGGTCCACGGCGGCTACCTGCTCCAGAGGCCAAGCGGGGGCGTTCTTGCGGATCACCTCATCCAACCGCTCGTAGTTCTCTATGACCCCGTGGACGAGGTGGCGGGCGAACTCCGCGGCGTCACCGGGCAGGGAATGCTCTTCAAGCTGGCGTTCCAGGATATGGTCTGGAGAGTGATCCACAGAATCGACTTCGAACAGCGTCTTGAGGGCTGCGATGCGGGCCTTGCGCCTCTTGCCGGGCATCGCTAGTTCCCCAGCCCCCCGTCAACCGCCAGCAGCTGACCGCTGATGTAGGAGGCTTCCTCTGAGGCGAGGAAGGCGACGCAGGCCGCGATATCCTCCGGCTTGCCGAGCCGTCCCACGAAGATGCGCTCCATCGCCATATCGACGACCTGCTGCGGTATGGCTTCCGTCAGCTCGGTTCTCACCAGGCCGGGCGCGACGACGTTGGCGGTGATGCTGCGGGAGCCCATCTCGCGGGCGACGGCCTTGGTGAAACCGATGAGTCCGGCCTTGGCCGCCGAGTAGTTGGCTTGGCCCGCGTTGCCGGCGATGCCGGCCACGCTGCCGATATTTACTATGCGGCCCCAGCGCTGCTTCAACATATAGCGCAGCGCCGCCTTGGTGCAGAGGAAGACAGCGCGCAGGTTCGTCGCCATCACCTCGTCCCAGTCCTCAACTGACATACGGAGGAGCAGCGTATCGCGGTTGAAGCCGGCGTTGTTCACCAGGATGTCCAGCCGGCCAAACGCCTCCTGCGCCATGTCAACGACTCGCTCCGCCTGTTCGGGCACACTGATATCGCCCTGGAGCAGAACGGCTTGGCCCTCATAGGAGCGGATCGTCTCCTGTACTTCCTTGGCCGCATCTTCGTTGCTGAGGTAGTTCACAGCGATGGACGCGCCCTGACGCGCCAACTGGAGGGCGATGGCGCGTCCTATGCCGCGGGAGGAACCGGTGATCAGGGCGGCGCGGCCCGTGAGGTCAAACATTGCGTAGCGCTTCCAGGGAGTCCACGCTGTCCAGATTCAGAGCGGTCAGGCCGGGCCCAGCCCGTTTGACGAGCCCGCTGAGGACGCGCCCGGGGCCGATCTCCATGAACGTGGTGACATCGGCTGAAATCATCTTCATCATGGACTGGTGCCAGAGCACGGGGCGGATGATCTGCTGGCGCAGCTCCTCGCGGACGGCGGTGGCGCTGGTCAGGGGCTCGCCGCTGGTGTTGGCGATAACGGGGATCGATGGATCATGAATGGGGCAGGCGTCTACGGTAGCGGCGAACTCTTCCGCTGCCGGCGCCATGAGGGATGTATGGAACGCGCCGGACACGTTGATCGCAAGGGCGCGCCCGCCGCGCTCCTTCACCAGTCGCGACGCCTCCTCCACCGCAGCGACCGGGCCGCCGACCACCACCTGCGAGGGCGAGTTATAGTTGCAGAGCTCCACGCCGGAGCCGCGGTAGACCTCGTCCAGCGCCTCGCCGTTGAGGCCGATGATCGCCGCCATAGTCCCGGGTTGCCGCTCGGAGGCCTCTTGCATGAGGCGTCCCCTGGTGGCGACAAGAGAGACCGCGTCCTCAAGGTTGAGGGCGCCGGCGGCGACCAGGGCGGTGAACTCGCCCAGACTGTGGCCGGCCACGAAGGCTGGCTGGCGCTGCAGGGCGCTGCTCTCCAGGGCGGCGGCGAGGCAGGCCAGCGAGGCGGCCAGAATTGCCGGTTGGGCGTTGGCGGTGTCCCGCAGTTCCTCGTCGGGGCCCTCAAAGCAGAGCTTCGTTAGGGGGAAGCGCAGGACTTGATCGGCCCGCTCGAACACCTCTCTTGCCAGCGGAAAGGCATCGAAGAGGTCGCGGCCCGCTCCCACCTGGTGGGAGCCCTGGCCGGGAAACAGGATGGCCAGGCTGGCGTCCCGGGGTGTGGCGCGGAGCCTTTCGGCGAGGTGGGTGGAGAGAGCAGATGCCTGAGGCATGTCGGTGCCCCTAGGTCTCACGGGCTTCCATCTCCTGCGTTAGCTGTCCCAGGTGGCAGTTGGGGTTGGGGCAGCGTCCAAACTCGTCCAGCCGCTTGCGGCAGAACGTACAGTGGGTGGCGTCCCACCAGACGAAGTAGGTGACCGCGGCGGCACCTGCCAGGATGAGGCTGAGGGGCAGGAGGATGATTGCTAGTCTACGTCGCATTTCGCATGTAATATCCTGTGCGGCCAGGCGAAGTATAGCATGAGCTCTCAGCGGGAGAGAAGGGCGTTTCTACTACTCACTGCCACCGGCGCGCCGGGCGGCGCGGGCAGTGACGTTCAGCACTTCTCGGCCGCGATAGGTGCCGCAGACTGGACAGGCCTGGTGGGAGGGCCGCGGTGAGCGGCACTGTGGGCAGACGACCAGGCTGGGCGTGCGCATGGAGATGTGCGTGCGCCTCCGACCCTGACGTGATTTAGATGTCTTCTTCTTCGGTAGAGGCATCGGTCAGCTCCCTTCATGATTCTTAGCGTTGAGGGCGGCCAGCGCTTGCCACCGCCCGCCGGTCTGCGGCGGGCAGGAACAGCGGCCCCCGTTCAGGTTGGTGCCGCAGGTGGAACAAAGGCCAGCGCAGTTCGGCTGGCAGAGCGGCTTGCTGGGGGAGGAGATGAGGGCATACTGACGCAGGGATTCGCCCAGGTCAAGCATAAGTCTAGCGTCGATGACGAATCCGTCCTCCGCCTCGGCGGGGGTGATGTGCTTTCCAGAGACCGGATCGATCAGTGGGATAAACTCCTCCTTAAAGTCGATCTCAATCGGCGATTTCGTGGGGGCGAGACAGCGGCTGCACGTGTTCTGGATCTGGGCCGTGGCGCGCACCATTGCGAGAAGGCCGCGATCGGTCCTCAGAAGATCGGCGTTTCCCCGTAGGTCTGTAAGGGCGGCGTCGTCATCCAGGAAAAGGCTCCGGTGCCGAAGCTCGAAGGTGAACTCCGTGCCGACCGGTTGGCGCAGCTCTTGAGATACTCGGAATCGCATGGTTTGTAGGCCTTGAAAAAGCTGGGATCGCGTGAGGAGCGAAACTAGTTCAAGATGTTCACGCCAAACTGGTTATTTTCACCTTGTCAATGCCCAGACCTAAGTCTATAATCCCGTCGCAGGCATTGTCCACCTCGCTCCCCATCCCGAGAGGCTGCCTATGTCCGTTCGTGATGACCACCGCTACTGAGCTATTTGCCCTCCAGAGGACCGATCTGGCTTTCGATAGCACTGTGGCAAGACTTGCCGAAGTAGAGGATCAACTGGGCGAGACGGAAGAGTTGATAAGCGCCCGTGAGCGGGTGGATCAGTGTCGGGAAGAGGTTCGCGAGATACAGGCACGTAAGAAGGAGTTGGACTTTCAGGCAGAAGATGCGCGAGGAAAGGCCGCCGAAATCGAGGTCAAGCTGTACGGCGGTACCATGAAAAACCCCAAAGAGCTGGAGGACTTCCAGGCGGATCTCACCTCTCTTCGGGGCCAGCTTGGGAAACGAGAGGACGCGCTTCTGGAGTCTATGCTTGAACTGGAAGAGGGCGAGGCGGCCCTGAAGGAGGCGGAGGGGGCGCTGGCGGAGATTGAGACATCATGGAAGGCCGAGCGGGTCGTTCTTGGGGAGACGCAAGCGACGCTTAAGCAAGAGATCGCGGAGTTGGAAGCGAAACGTTTAGACCAGCTCGAAGGCATGGATCGGGTGGCCCTCAGCTTGTACGGGATTCTCAGGGAGCGCCGGCAGGGCACCGCCGTCGCCGTAGTGGAGCGGGGTCTTTGTCAGGGTTGCCGCATAAGCCTACCCATGTCGATCCTTCAAAAGGCGCGCGCCGGCGTTGGTCTAGTGCAATGCGTTAGCTGTGAGCGTATCCTGCTGGTGAACTAGCGTGCGAGCTGTAGGTTACTTTCGAGGGAAAGGCGACGGCGGGCCCTTGGCCGAGCAGAGCAAGGCGTTCTTGGAGTTTTGCCATAGCAACGGCTACGAGGCGGCTGCTGTGTTTCTCGATGCTTCGCCGACGGTTGAGGAGGTTCCTGGCTTCCGGCAGATGATCGAGTTCCTCCGCAATCAGCGCGACCGGGGGTTCATCATGGTGGCCGTGCCCGGCTTGGCCAGTCTGGGTGAGAACCTGACGGAATCGGCACGTCGATATTTCCAGCTCTCCAGCCTGGGTGTGAACGTCGTCACGCTGGACGGCGGCTCCGATGCGGGGGCCGAGTTGCTTAAACAGTGGGCGGTGGCGCGCAAGAACGGACGCTTGGGTGAGAAGGTGCGGGCGGCGATGCGCAAGAAGGCGGTCAAGGGTGAGGCTCTGGGCCGTCCCCCCTACGGTTACCGCGTAGGTCCCCGGCGGCGACTTCAGGTCATATCGGAAGAGGGTTCTGTGGTTCGGTATATCTTTAGGCTGTATCTGAAGGACGGCTTGGGGATACGACGCATCGCTCGGCGCCTGAACGAGGAAGAGCTGCGCACCCGCCGCGGATTGCAATGGAGCATGGTGACGGTGCGGGACCTCCTCCGCAACCGCGCCTATCTGGGTACCTACAGTCGTTTCGGTGTTAGGGTGCCTGCCAGTCATCCGCCCTTGATCTCACCCGCTGACTTCCAGCGGGTACAGGAACGGCTTGACGAGCGACGGCCCAAGTCCACAGCCCGTGAGACCTCCCGCTTTCTCCTGTCCGGTCTTGCTTATTGCGGCTACTGCGGGAACAAGATGATTGGTGTAACTCGCAGACAGCGGTGGCAGCGGCGGACCGATGGCGAGATACGAACCGCCCTCTACCGCTATTACCAGTGCGAATCGCGGACGAACCGTAGCCTGTGTGACTATCACACGCGCCGCGCCGAGGCGCTGGAGGAGGAGGTGCGGGGGGAGCTTCTGAACGGGCGGGCGGAGATACCAGGGGTGATCGCAGATGATAAGGAGGCTCGCGCTGAGGGGCGGGGGAGGCAGCTTCGCGATAAGATGCGGCGGCTCGACCGTCGGCTCGAGCAATACATGGACGCCGCCGCCAGCGGCCGTATAGACAATGAGAAGCTTCTCTCCCTCGGTCTGGAGGTCGCCAATGAGCAGCTCGCTGCCGAGGAGACCCTGGCTGAGCAGCAGCGGCAGGCGCAGCGGCAGGCCACGGAGGCGGAGCGGCGGCAGTACAGACGAGAGGCGCTAGCCCGCTATCGGGAGCAGTGGGACCGGCTGATGTTCCCTGAGCGATACGACCTGCTGAGGGAGCTTGTGGAGCGGGTGGTGGTGCGCGATGACTGCATTGAGGTCTGTTCAAGGCCGTAACTGGTGTGGCTGCCGACAAGTGGATCATCTACAGTGATGGTGCCTCACGAGGGAATCCCGGCCCGGCCTCTATCGGCGCCGTAGTCTACGACGGCTCTGGGCGTGAGCTCCATACTGTGTCTCGCCGCATCGGCCGGGCGACGAATAATGAGGCGGAGTACCGCGCCGCCATCGCTGGCCTGGAGGCGGCGCTCGCCCTGGGCGCGCGGGATGTGGAGCTGCGAATGGACTCCGAGTTAGTGGTGCGCCAGCTCAACCAGGTGTACAAGGTTCGCAACCCTTCCATGAGGCGGCTGTTCGGGCGCGTCAAGGATCTACAGTGGCGCTTCGCCTCGTTTGAGGTTCGGCACGTGAGGCGGGAGAAGAACCGCCGTGCGGACGGGTTGGCCAACGAAGCGTTCGACCGGGTCTAGCACACTTTTAGAGCTGCGTCTGCAAGTGAACGAGATTGGGACGCCGTGTCCGTGCCATGTTGTGGTTCTTCCGTTGGTGAGGCCGGCGTCAGTGCTATACTAAAACCGGCCCAGTAGACCGGGTGACCGCCGGTCCCTGCCCTAGGGTGGGGACGGGAGGAAGGTCCGAGCTCCACCGGGCGGCGCGCTGGGTAACGCCCAGGCGGGGTGACCCGACGGAAAGTGGCACAGAAACATACCGCCCTCGTTACTGGGGGTAAGGGTGAAATGGTGGGGTAAGAGCCCACCGGCTTCGGCGTGAGCCGGAGGCCGGCCAAACCCCGCGCGGAGCAAGGCCAAATAGGAGGGCTTGCTTGCCCTCGGGCAGGCATAAGGGCGCCCGGCCCGGTGCCCTCGGGTTGGCCGCTTGACCCCGTTGGCAACGGCGGGGCTAGATTGATGGTCACCGGTCGCCTCAGGCGACTACAGGACTCGGCCTACAGGTCTACTGGGTCTTTATGGGAAACGAAACGGCCGCGAGGCCGTTTTTATCTTTGGTGATGATACTGAAGGATCTGGCTACTCACCTTCCGGGAGCGGATCTCGTCGGCTCCGGCGAGGTGGAGTTCAACGCTATCGAGTATGACTCGCGCCGCCTCCGACGGGGGGCGCTGTTCGTGGCTGTGCCGGGGTTCACCGTGGACGGTCATAACTATCTGCAGCAAGCGATCGCGGACGGCGCGGCAGCTCTCTTGGTGCAGGCGGATCGCCGTCCCAAGTGGGCGGGGCTGGCTGTGCCCTGTCTGGCGGTTCCCGACACGCGTGCGGCGCTGGCCGCGGCAGCGGCCGCCTTCTTCGGCTGGCCGGCTCGACGGCTCACCGTCATCGGCGTCACCGGCACCGATGGCAAGACGAGCCTCAGTCACCTCATCACCCATGTTCTGGAGTCTGCGGGCGAGCGCGTGGGGCTGATAAGCACTGCGGAGAACCGGGCCGCCGGGCGTACGCTGGCCGACAGCGGCCGTTTCACCACGCCGCAGGCGCCGGAGGTGCAGTCCATGCTGGCGGAGATGGTGGAGGCCGGTTGCCGCCGTGCCGTGCTGGAGGCTACCTCCCACGGGCTGGCGCAGCACAGGCTCGACGGCTGCGAGTTCGACGTGGCGGTGATGACCAACGTGACCAGCGACCACATCGACTTCCACCGCTCGCAGGAGGAGTATCTGGCGGCGAAGGGCCGTCTGTTCCAAATGCTGGACACGGCTGTTGATAAGGGTATCGTCAAGACGGCCGTGCTGAATGTCGACGACTCTGCCCACCGTCGCTTTCGGTCGCTGACTCAGGCCCGGGTCGCCACCTACGGGCTTGACGCTCCGGCGGACGTCACCGCGGTTGACCTGCGGCCGGACGGTTGGGGTGCGCGCTTCCGTCTGCGGACGCCCGCCGGAGA
>CBDURB010000034.1:0-9663 GCA_965369585.1 uncultured bacterium | reverse complement strand
CTGGGCGTTCGTCAACCCCATAACCGAGGGCTGGACAAACCCCGAGCCGCCGAGCTTCCCCAACTATGAGGCCGGCACCTGGGGCCCTGACGAAGCGGACGAGTTCATCGAGCGCGACGGCCGCAAATGGCGGAGGTTGTAGACCGCATGGAGGTCCTTGACGAATATCGTGCGATACTAAGCGGCGAAGCCCGCAGGGTGGATGTGCCCACCGTTGAGAGCGAGCTTACGCAGCTATGGAAGGCGGCCGCCGAGGATACCCTTGAGGGCCAGCCAGTCGTCCGTGTCTGTGTGCTCAACCTCGTAGGGTACGCCCAGGGAGATGATGTCGCCCAACACATCAACGAGGTGATCTCCCAGGTCTCAGCGCGGCATCCAAGTCGCTCTATCATCATCGTTGCTGACCCCCGCGCCAAGTCCGCTGGGCTCCGCGCCTCCATCTCCGCCCACTGCCAGATCCCGCCCGCTGGCGGCAGGCAAGTGTGCAGCGAGCAAATCACTCTTCACGCCTCTGGCGCCGCGGTGGATGAGGTCCACGGGACCGTACTGCCGCTGCTTGTGCCGGGCCTGCCCGTCTTCCTCTGGTGGCACGATGAGCCGCCCCTGGGCGATCACCTGTTTCAGGAGTTGCTGGATAGCTGCGGCCACCTGGTGATTGACTCCGCAGACTTTGCGCCTGAGCGCACCGCTGCCCTACTTACGGGCCTACAGCGGATCACCCAGGAAAGCGATATCACGTTGAGCGATCTCAACTGGTCACGGCTCACCCACTGGCGGGAGCTCGTCGCCCAGTTCTTTGATGCCTCACCCGGACGGCAGTACCTGGACCGTCTAGACGCTGTGAACGTGGAGATCGCCTCTATTCACGGCAAGCAGCCTGACCTCACGGAGGGTCTACTCCTCATCGGTTGGCTGGCGTCGCGCCTGGGCTGGGTCTTGGAGGAGGGCGCTCTGCGGTCGCGCTTGGACGCTATGTCCTTCAAGCTCAAAAGCGGTGCTGGACCGGTGACAGTGAAGCTAACCCCGGACCCACATCACCCCGGTGAGGGGCTGCACTCGCTCTCGCTCCGGACGGCCGGCGGCGCCGTCTTCGCCATCTCCCGCAAGGCTGACGACGAAACCTGCGGGGTCGTCAGCGCTGAGCTACCCGAAGGCAGCGGCTACTCGCGTGTCGTGCAGATGGACCTGCCCTCAGAGGCCGCACTGCTGAGCGATGAACTGGATTCGTCCGGCCACGATGCCGTGTTCGAGGAGGCGCTTGCCCAGGCTGTTCGGCTCATGGACGGTGGTCAGTAAGCGTTTTTACCCGACGCAAGGCTGATAGGCCACGGCCGCCCTGACACGCCTGGGAGCCGTCCCTACGAGAGCGCATCTCTGATGCTGTCAAATAAGCCGATAATGCTCGCGGCCAGCAGGCCCAGTGCGATGATGGACACCACCGACACTAACGCCAGGATTAGTCCGTATTCGGCCAAGGACTGGCCTTCTTCTCCCTCCGAGTGGGCAACGAATCGCAGCATAGCTGCGCTGATGTCGGAGAGCATCGCTTCCTCCTTACCTCCACTCCGAACCTCTCTGCCACCAGTCTGCCAGGCGGCTCTCCCCACGCTCTCGCCAGGATTATGTCATCACGAAGTCGTATCTAATCACCTTTGTGTCTACGCCGAGCGTCGGCGTGCCAGCTCTTCGAGGACAAACGGATTGGTCTGACGTTCGATTCCGATCTTCGTCTCCTGCATGTGGCCGGGGAGGACGACCGTATCGTCCGGCAGCTCAAGCAGACGGTCGACTATGCTGGACATCTCCTGGCCGTAATCGCCGCCCGGTAGGTCCGTCCGCCCGATGGAGCCGCGAAACAGGGTGTCGCCGCTGAACAGCATGCCTTCTGTGTAGAAGGAGAGGCTGCCGGGGGTATGGCCGGGTGTGTGGATCACCTTCAGCTTGACGCCCTCCACCTCCACCTCGTCGCCGTCCGCCAGGAGGGCATCCGGCTCCGGCGGCGGCTCTACCTCCTGACCCAGTAGTCCGCTGGCGGCCGCTGCCGCGCCGCGCGCGATCTCCAGCTCCTGAGGATGGAGCAGGAACCTGGCCCCTGTCGCCTCCTTGACTCCGCGGACGCCCAGGATGTGGTCAAGGTGTGCGTGGGAGTTCGCGATGAGCTTGATGTTCAACCCCATGTCCTTGGCTAGGGCCATGATCTCTTCCGGCTGGTCGCCCGGGTCGATTGCGATCCCTTCGCGTGTCTTGCGAGAGCCGATGATCCAGCAGTTTTCCGCGAAGACACCCACAACGATGCCTCGCACCATGAGCTCGCTCACCTGTGGTTCTGCCATATTAGCCCCTCAACGCGCGCATAGGCGGCTTCAGCGACCCGTTCACAATGCCGGCGACTATCGGCCCCGGAACTGCGCGGGGCGCTTCTGCAGGAAAGACTGCACGCCCTCCCTGAAATCTTCAGTCTGGAACAGCGGCAGGAGCTGCAGGAAGACGTGATGAACGTTCGCCTCAAACGTCTCTTCCAGCCCCAATCGCATCATCCGTTTCGTCGCCTGGACGGCCAGCGGCGCGTTGGCTGCTATCTCGGTCGCGATCTCGTGAGTGACCGGCATGAGCTGGTCCGGCTCGACCACGCGGTTAACGAGGCCCATCTCCAGCGCCTCCCCAGCGCTGAGCGTCATACCGCGAAACGCCACCTCCGCCGCCTTCGCCCAGCCGATAAGCCGCGGCAGCAACCAGCTCCCGCCGCTCTCCGGCAGAATACCCCGCTTCGTGAACACGGCTGCCAGTTTCGCTTCCGTAGAGGCGATGCGGATGTCGCAGCCAAGAGCCATGTCCAGACCGTAACCGGCAGCCGGACCGTTCAAGGCACAGATGACGGGCTTGTCCGTAGTGTGGAGGACGATAGGCGGGCTGCCGGCAAGGTCAAAGCGGGCGGTCGCCAGTCCGCCCCCGCCGTTAGCACCGATGCCGGTGCCCGCGGCCAGGTCCTTCAGGTCAAGCCCGGCGCAGAAGCCGCGTCCCGCTCCCGTAATGATGATAACGCGCACCTCGCGGTCCGCGTCCGAGTCCCGCAAGACCTTGCTCAGGGAGTCGAGCATCGGCCCGGTGATAGCGTTCAGCCGGTCAGGCCGGTTGAGGGTGATCGTCGCGATGCCGCCGGACACCTCGTACAGCAAGTCGGTGTAGTCAGACACCTTACGCCTCCTTCAGATGAAACTGCCGGTGGTGCGTGAGATCCGCTAAGACCCGGCGACGCGTCGTTTCTGGTCGGCCCAGAAGGGCTCCCGCAGCTCGCGCTTGAGCACCTTACCTGTAGGGTTGCGGGGAAGCGCCTTAACGAAGTCAACCGTTCGGGGTCGCTCAAATCCCCCGAGCTTATCCTGGCAGAATTCGATGACCTCCTCCTCGGTTGCCGTCGCCTCATCGCGCAGAACAACGATCGCCTTCACCGTCTCACCCCACTGTTCGTCCGGCACGCCAATGACGGCGGCGTCGGCGATCGCTGGGTGCTTGAACAGCACGTCCTCTATCACACGGGGGTAGATGTTCTCCCCGCCGGAGACGATCATGTCCTTCACCCGATCCTGGATGTAGATATAGCCTTCGTCGTCCATAACGCCGGCGTCGCCGGTGTGCATCCAGCCGCCTCGCAGCGCCTCGGCCGACTCGTCGGGCAGGTTCCAGTAGCCCCGCATGAGTTGCGGGCCCCGACCGAGGATCTCGCCGATGCTGCCATTGGGCAGCGGATTATCATCCTCGTCCACAACCCGCACCTCGGTCCCCAGTAGCGGTCGCCCGGCGGAGAGGAGCAGCTCCGGCTTCTCCTTGAGCGCCCGATCGTGGTCGGCCGGCAGCAGGAAGGAGAGGACGGCGGTGGTCTCTGTCATGCCGTAGCCTTGCGCAAATTCGCACTTGAACACCTCCACGGCGCGCCGCAGGGTCTCCTCGGCGATAGGGGAGGCGCCGTAGGTGATACGGCTAAGGTCGTCGTAGCGGCGCTCCGCGATGTCGGGAACGAAGACGAGACAGGCCTGGATCATCGCCGGCACCAGCGTAGCCCGAACGATCCGCTTCTCACTCAGCGCCTGGACGACCTCGATAGGGTTGAAGTCCTCCTGGATGTACAAACAGCCACCCCCGGCTACGCCCACGAAAGCGGTGATGGCGGCGGCCGCGTGATAGAGCGGCGCCACGACTAGGGTGCGCTCGCCCGGGTTCCCGAGCATCACCAGCGAGATCTGGGTCACCTGTGCGCTCACGGCGCCCTGGGTGAGCATCGCGCCCTTGGGGTGACCGGTAGTGCCGCTCGTGTACATCTGGTACACGTCGTGCTCTTCGGTGATGACGCGGTCCGGAGGGACGGATGGCTGGTCAGCCACCCAGCGGCGGTAGTCGTCCCATCCCTCCGCTCCCTCGGCGTCGATAGCGATGAACTGCTCCACGGCTTTGAGCTCGCCGCGGAACCCGTCAACGATGCTGACGTATGCCGCTGAGGCGATGAGCGTCTTGGCTTGGGCATCGTTGATTATATAGGCCCACATTGGAGCGGCCAGCCGGTAGTTGAGAGGAACCGGTACCACACCTGCCTTGGAGGCGGCGTAGAACAGTAAGGCGTGCTCGATACTGTTCTTGGATAGAAACGCGATCCGATCGCCGATCTGAAGCCCGGCGCTCACGAATGCGTTGGCCAGACGGTTGGCCTCCTTGACGGCCTCACGATAGGTGATGGTGCGATCGCCCTGCACGGCAAATTCGACATCTGGATGCTCGCGGGCCTGGTAGTCAAGATAATCGTGGAGTCGCACCTCTCATACCTCCTGATCGTGGTCAACTGCGCTTGGATGCCGATGCCAGATGGGGCGAGCCCAATGATATGTGCTTGCCTTAAATCTGTCCAGCGGGCGCCGGGAATGATAGCTGGCGGCGTGTCCTCCGCGGATGGGCTTCCTGGGAGTGTTGCCCCCGCAGACCGTGCTCAGAGCGAGATAGGAAGGCCCTTCAGTCCGCGCAGTATGAAAGTCCCGCCCCACTGCAGGTTATCCGTCTCCAGGCTCAGGTTCGGAAAGCGCCTGAGCAACGTCCGCAGGGCGATCTGCCCTTCAGCACGGGCTAAGGGCGCGCCCAGACAGAAGTGGATCCCATCGCTGAAGGCGACATGCTCGTTTGGGTGGCGGGTGATGTCCAGATGGTCGGGATTCTCGAACTTAGCGGGGTCACGATTGGCCGCCCCCAAGACGCAGAATGCCATCTGCCCCTTCTTGACCGGACGGCCGTCGATCTCCATGTCCTCCATCGCCACCCGGCCAGTGCCCTGGACGGGGCCGTCGTAGCGCAGGAACTCCTCTATCGCCGTCTGGATGAGGGAGGGGTCGTCGCGCAGCTTGCGGAGCTGGTCGGGATTACGAAGAAGGGCGAGCATCCCGTTACCGATCAGGTTCGTGGTGGTCTCGTTCCCGGCGACCAGCAGAAGCATAGCGGTGGTTAACATCTCATCCTCGCTCAGGATTTGGCCCTGCTCCTCCGCCGCGATGAGGCCGCTGATAAGGTCATCCCCGGGCTCCCTTCGCCGTTCCTCAATCACACCACGGAAGTACTCAGTCAGCTCGTGCGCGCTCTTACTCGCGCGCTCCAGCATATCCGGTGACGTCAAGGGGCCGTTCAGGGTCAGTACGATCTCATCCGACCACAGCTTGAACTGGTCACGATCCTGCGGAGGGATGCCCAGCATCTCGGCGATAACGATGACGGGCAGCGGGTAGGCCAAATCTTGAATGATATCCATCCGGCCGGCCTACTGGACGGCGTCCAGCCGCTCATCAACGATCTCTTGTATGCGGGGGAGCAGACCTTCCACCAGGCGCGGTGTGAACGCCTTGCTTACCAGCTTACGCAGGCGTGTGTGCAGCGGCGGGTCCGAGCTTAGCATCGTCTGCGTTCGCCCGAACGCGCCGAACTCCTCCTCGATCTTTTGCGCTTGCTGGGCGAACCGGTTCTGGGCCTGACGGCGGTCGGCGGAGAAACGGGAGTCCGTGAGCACAGCCACGATGTCGTCATAGCGAGTGAGTATCCACGACTCCATCAACTCGTTCCACTGGACGGGATCCTCCGCCCGCAGACGGACGTACATCGGATAAGGGTTGGCGTGGACTTCCGGGATGAACGGGTTGTACTGCGTCGTAACCATGCATCACGCTCCGATCCGGCTCAACAGATAGCGATTAGTCGGCATCCTATCACGACGCCAATTAGCACGACAACCAAATCACTAGAACACTTCTGGAGCGGGCGATGGGAATCGAACCCACGACAGCCTGCTTGGAAGGCAGGCGCTCTACCACTGAGCTACGCCCGCCCGCTGCGCACTCCATTATAGACCACCCTGCTGACTCTAGATCAGCCGGTAACCCCTTCGTGGCACCGTCTGCAGCAGCTCTGATCCGCCTGTCGCGATACGCAGCTTGCTCCGCAGGTTCCTCACGTGCGAGCGGACCAACTCCGATGAACCGGTGCCTGGGAAGAACTCCCACACCTTCTCCAACAGCTCCTCCGTGGAGACGATGCTGCCGCGCCGCTGTATCAGGTAGTACATCAGGCGGAACTCCGTCGGTGTGAGTTGAACTGATGCGCTATCTCCGCGAAGCTCGTGCGAACTCTTGTCCAGGGCCGCGTTGCCGACCATCAACACTCCCGAGCCCTTCCGCTGGGTCGAGTCCAGAGTCTTCGCCACCGCACGGCGGATATCGTTCCCCTCACACGGCTTAGTTACGATCTCATCGCGATCTCTGTCTATGGGAAGCGAGTCCACCAGCCAGCGGGCGCTGGCAACGGTTAGGAACACCACTGGGTAGCTGCCGTTGCCGCTGCGGAGCCAGCCGCAGAGCTCCTTCACCTCGGCCTCACCGATAGCGCTGTCCATGACGACTACATCGACAGCGACGTTAAACAGGCTACGGATGGCGGCTCCGCAACTGCCAGCCGTGATGACCTCGTGACCGACGGAAGCGAGGGCATGCTCAGCCAGCCTCTCTGTGCTGGTATCTCGTGTGACTAGCAGAACACTCGACATGGCGCTTAGGCACTCAATTAGCCTATTATATTCAGTGAGAGCGGCAAGACAAGGTCGTGCTGTGTCTGGACTATTGCGAATCCTTCAATTTCGTGTACTTTGGCCAATCCTGTTGCTACTGACGGCCTTCGTCATCTTCTTCGAGTTCATCGCCGATGTTGGAGGCAGCGTCGAGCCGCAGGGATCCCCGCCTCCGGTCGTGCCGATGGCTTCACCCTTGCCCACGGAGGAGCCCCAGTCCAGCCCGCCGGGTCCAGCCGATAGGACTCCGGGACCACCGCAGAGCCCGCCGGGCCGTTCACCTTAGCGATAGCAGTTCGAAGGTCAGGCTCCCATTGTCGTAGCGCACCAGCGGGCGCGTCTCCGTATCCGCGTACCAGGCCCGCTGGGTGCCATCAGGGGAACGAATCTCCAGTCGCCAGGTCTCGAAGGTGCCGGCCGGCACCTCTATCGTCTCCTTGCCCGTCACCTTCAGCGACTGCGATATGACCTGCGGTTTGGCAAGCGTAGCGGAGAGGACGTCCGCGTAAGTCGCCTCGTACCCCTCCCGAAAGTCGATAGTCCGCCACAGAAAGACATCCGTCCAGCTATCGTAAGAGCGCGCCGGCACAGTGATTTCATCACGGCGGTCATCGTCCTCCGTACGCTGCACCACGAGCGCGCTGCCGTCCTGGTACTCCACCTGCCAACGCCGCGCCCCCTCTGGCCCATCGACGACCCGCTCTATCGAGCGCGGCCGCATCGTCTCGCTGTCCACCACCGCCTCCACCTCATCGCTGAACTCCTCACTCTCGAACTCCTGAGTGAAGATGACCTTCCCGTCCTGGAATTCGATGCGGAGGATGGCGCTGCCCCTTACCTCGTCGCCATCCATAAGACGATAGCGGGCCTCTTCTGGCTCCTCCCAGGGAATGTTCGACACGACCGTCTGGCCGGACAGGACAACCGTCTCCGACTCACAGGCAGCCACCGCCAACGCCAGCAGGGAGAGACCGACGAACAGCCGCCCCACGCGCAACGCCATCAGGCTCCCGCCGCCACCAGCGACCGTACGATTGCCACCGCCTGCTCAACATCTCCGCCACCGATGCCGTAGTGCGTAACCATGCGAATGCGGCCGCCTTCATCCAGGCAGAGAACTCGCCTCTCTTCCAGACGGCGGACCAGTTCGCCTAGAGACCACCCCTCCACGGTGAAGTAGACCAGGTTGCTCTGCGGCGGCGGCGCCAGCTCGATCCCGGGCATGCTCGCAAGGCCCTCCGCCAGGGCACTGGCGTTCTCGTGGTCGTCCGCCAGCCGGTCAACCATATTCTCCAGGGCGTACACCCCGGCCGCGGCGATAATACCGGCCTGCCGCATGCCGCCGCCCAGCATCTTACGGTACCGTCGCGCCTCACCGATGAACTCCTTGCTGCCACAGAGGACGGAGCCTACGGGGCAGGCCAGCCCCTTGCACAGACTGAAGGCGACGGAGTCCGCGTACTGCGCCAGCTGAGACGCGGGCACTCCCAGGGCCAGCGCGGCGTTGAACAGCCGCGCCCCGTCCAGGTGCACCGGTAGCTCGTGCTCGTCGGCCAGGGCACGGACGGCGGCAAGATCGGCCTCATCCAGGACGCTGCCGCCGCAGAGGTTGTGTGTATTCTCGATGCAGATGAGACCCGTGGGAGGGAAATGCACATCGCGGCCGCGGATGGTGTGCCGCACCTGAGTCAGATCCAGCCGCCCCTTTTCGTCGTTGCGGACGGTGCGCAGACCCAGGCCGCCCAAGGCGGAGGCTCCCCCCACTTCGTAGTGCACGATGTGCGACTCGTCCCCCAGGATCACCTCGTTGCCGCGTTGGCAATGGGAGAGCATCGCCGCCAGGTTGCTCTGCGTGCCGCTGGTGGTGAGGAGGGCCGCCTCCTTGCCCATTACCTCCGCCGCCATCGCCTCCAGTCGGTTGACAGTGGGGTCGTCCCTGAACACGTCGTCCCCCAACTCCGCCTCCGCGATCGCTTTCCGCATCTCCGGCGGCGGCAGGGTTACGGTATCACTCCTGAGGTCAATGATCTTCATGGCTCAACAAAAAGGGCGCCGGCCTGACGCGGCGGCCCTGTCCTCGCCTTGCGCCTCCGTCTAGCCTGAGCGTTCCCAGAGAGACTGGTAGGTCTCGCCCCCGCGAATGGCGGCCATCACCTCCGCCTTCTCCTCCTGCGCCAGCTCATCGAACACGGACTTGCAAGCCTCAAGCATCTGCTCGCCGCCAAGGCTCACCATCCGACCTTCGATCTTGTCCCACAGGCCGGAGGCACGGAACGTCTCCATCTGACGGGGCCACATGAAGGACATGATCTTGTCGGGCAGGGGCAGCCGTGGCCGCAGCTTCTTCAACGATTTGAACCGTTCCTCCACGGAGGTCGCCTTGGAGACAACGGCGACCATGGGGCCTTCGCTCTCGCTCGTGCGGGCATCGACGAGCAGGCGCTTGTCGAGGATTGCGAAGCGCACAACCAGCACTTCGGCGGCGTCGATAACGCGGGCTACTTCCTCCAAGTCAAGTCCGTAATCGTCCATGCAGACCAATTCTACCGAGCGCCGTCAGCGAGGGTCAAACGGCG
>CBDURB010000033.1:0-9774 GCA_965369585.1 uncultured bacterium | reverse complement strand
ATCTTCTTCCAGCATTCGCTGGAAGAAGGGGGAGAGGACTTCGCTGCCGATCATCAGCACCTTTCGCATGTGGGTAGGATAGCGCACTCTGCTCGGCGAGGGCAATCGGTCTGCCAGAGCGGGAAAGGCCTGCTATCATAGGAGTCGTGGCGGGCGAAGGTGTGCAGCGCAAGCCGGAGTGGCTGAAGGTTCGTTTTCCGGGCGGTCCCAACTATGTGCGGCTGAAGGGGCTGATACGGGAGAAGCGGCTGCATACCGTTTGTGAGGAGGCGCACTGCCCTAACATCGGCGAGTGCTGGGAGGCGGGCACCGCCACTTTCATAATCCTAGGCGATACCTGCACTCGGGCCTGCGCGTTCTGCGCGGTGACCTCGGGGCGGCCGCAGGCTCTGGATATGGGAGAGCCGTTGCGGGTGGCGCAGGCGGTGCGGCGGATGGGCCTGACCCACGCTGTGGTCACTTCCGTGAACAGGGATGATGAGCCGGACGGGGGCGCCGCCATCTTCGCGGCGACGATTCGTTCGATCCGGCGGCTCTGTTCGGGGACCAGCGTAGAGGTGCTTATCCCGGACTTTATGGGCAATTGGCAGGCGCTGGCGACGGTGATGGAGGAGCGGCCGGAGATCCTGGGCCATAATACGGAGACGGTGCCCCGCCTCTACCGGCGGGTGCGCCCTAAGGCCCGCTACGAGCGCTCTCTGGAGCTGCTGCGTCGCGCCAAGGAGATGGACCCCAAGGGCATCACCAAGACGGGCGTCATGGTGGGCCTGGGGGAGACGAAGCACGAGCTGCTCCTGGTCATGGCTGACGTTGTTGACGTGGGCTGCGACGTGTTGACGATAGGCCAGTATCTGCGGCCCAGCACAAGGCACGCGCCGGTGGAGCGCTACTACCGCCCGGAGGAGTTTGAGGAGCTGGCGGAGGCGGGACGACGGCTTGGCTTCCGGCACGTGGAGGCGGGGCCGCTGGTGCGCTCCTCGTACCACGCGGAGCGCCATGTGGCGGAGCTGGGTCAGCGTATGGTGCCGGCGTAGGCCGGCCAGAGTCGAGCCCCTGCCGGCGCGAAGACCCGGAGGCCGGCCTACCCCTCCACGATCTCGATGCTGACGATGGCGTCGCCGGGGGGAGCGCTGGGGTCGTCGGGGTCGCGGGGAGCGAGAGAGTCGACTACGTCCATGCCTTCCGTAATTTCGCCGAACACGGTGTACTGTCCGTTGAGGTTTGGTTGCTCGCCGAAGGTGATGAAGAACTGGCTGCCGCCGCTGTCGGGATCGGCCGTGCGGGCCATGCCGACAGTGCCGCGCACGTAGGGGGTGTCGCTGAACTCGGCGGGGAGGGAGTAGCCGGGGCCGCCGGAGCCGGTGCCGGTGGGGTCGCCGCCCTGGGCCATGAAGCCGGGCATGACGCGGTGGAAGGTGACGCCATCGTAGTACCCCTCGCGGGCCAGGAAGATGAAGGAGTTTACGGTCTGGATGGCGAGGTCCGGTTTGAGCTGGATGCGAAAGGTGCCCTTCACCGTCTCTATGATGGCGGTGTACTTCTTGTCGGGGTCTATGGTGAGCTCGGGTCGTTCGGTGTAGGTCATTAGTGTTGGCTCCAAACTAGGTGATGCGGCGGGCGTCTGTTCAGTGGAAGGGGACTCGTTGGTTGAAGATGGTGCGCCGTCGCTGCCGCAAGCGAGGGCGAGGACGGCGAGGAGTGTGGTCGCGCCGACGAGCGGCCAGGTTCTCAGCATGAGGGTCTCCAGTCTGAAATAGGGGGGATTGTTGTCATTATGGCGTAGTGGGTCGCTTCTGTCAGCAGGAGGCCTGGGTTGAAGGTGGGCGCTGGGGCATCCTATCATGGAGTGGAGCCGGGATAGCTCAGCGGTAGAGCAGCGCTTTCGTAAAGCGCGGGTCGGGGGTTCGAGTCCCTCTCCCGGCTCCAGTTTTAGATACGAAATCGGTCTTGTCGTAAAGGTTACGAGAGAGTGTAACGGAGGCGAATCGATGCGCTTAGGGGTATTCTTCGGTGGCTCGAACGACGTCCAGGGCCAGATACAGGCGGCTGTAGAGGCTGAGCAGGACGGTTTCGACGGGATCTGGTTTGGGCAGATCTTCGGGCCGGATGTCCTCGCGGTTATCGCTATGGCGGGACAGAAGACCAGCCGCATCGAGTTGGGGACATCGGTGGTGCCGACGTACCCACGCCACCCGGTTATGATGGCGCAACAGGCGTTGACGGCGCAGGCGGCGACGGGTGGACGGTTCAATCTGGGTATTGGATTGTCGCATAAGCCTGTGGTCGAAGGGATGTGGGGGATGTCCTACGAGAAGCCCGCCGTCCACATGCGCGAGTACCTTTCCGTGCTGCGGCCGCTCCTCAAGGAAGGGCGGGTCAGCTTTAACGGGGAGTTCTTCCGCGTGAGCGCGGCGGTGCAGGTTGTTGCGCCGGAGCCGCCGCCGGTGCTGATCGCGGCGCTGGCGCCGGTGATGCTTCGCCTGGCCGGTGAAGTGGCCGATGGGACGGTGACCTGGATGGTAGGTCGGAAGACGCTGGAGACGCACATCGTCCCGCGTATCAATTCAGCGGCCAAGGCGGCCGGACGGGCGGAGCCGCGGGTGGTGGTCGCTCTGCCGGTTGCGGTGACGGACGACGTGGGCGAGGCTCGGGAGCGAGCGGCGAGGTCTTTCCAGGTTTACGGGGCGCTGCCGAACTATCAGCGAATGCTGAGCATTGAGGGCGCCGCGGGGCCGGCGGAGGTGGCGATTGTGGGCGACGAGAAAGAGGTTGAGGGGCAGCTGCGCGGCATTGCGGCGGCGGGAGCGACGGACCTTCTGGCCGATATGTTTCCTGTCGGTGACGACGCTAGCGGCTCGCTCGGCCGGACACGGGCGCTTCTGAAATCGCTGGTCGGGAAGCTTTAACGCGCGGGGGCCGGGGGTAGAGCCCCTGTTCAGGCTCCATTTTCGTATTTAGAGCCAATGGGCTGCATTCGCAGTAACATAGCCATCCCTTCACCGTCTTACCGATAGAGCGAAGGCCCCTCTATATATAGGAGGGGCTGATGCGCTTTGCTCCAGGTGAGCAGTGATGGCAGAACGTACAGATATCCGCGGGCAGAACCAGCCGGCGTCAGTTCCTTATCCGGCTAAGCTAACGCTGCCCTCTCAGCGGGCGAGGATCATCAATCGTAAGCGACTGATCGACCTGCTGGCTGAGTACACGTCTCGACGAGTCACGATTGTCAGCGCCCCCGCAGGTTACGGCAAGACGACGCTGCTTCTGGACTTTGCCAGGAGCTGGAATGCGCCCGTCTGCTGGTACACGCTGGACGAGCGCGACCGCGACTTGCGGACGTTCCTTGGCTACTGGCTGGCCTGCGGCAGGGTCCACTTCTCCTCGTTCGGGGCGGAGATTGAGGAGGCGCTGAACGGGGGCGGGGAGGTGAGTGTGGAGCGCTGGGTAGACCTTATGGTCGCGGCTGTCGAGGAGGTTGATCAGCCGTTTGTCCTCATAGTTGACGATTTCCACTATCTGGATGAGACGGCGCCGGAGGTACGGCAGGTGTTTGAGGGCTGGATGTACCGTCTGCCCGCACACTGTCACCTCGTGCTCTCAACGCGCACGCAACCTGATCTGGCCATCCTGCCGATGCTGACCGTACGCCAGGAGGTGGCGACGGTGGCAGCGGCGGCCTTCGCCTTCACCTGTGATGAGGTTGCCCAGCTCTATCGCGATGTGTTGAACAAGGAGATATCCCTGGATGACGCGCAGCACCTGGCCGACGTGACGGAGGGATGGGTGGCGGCGCTTATCCTAATGGTGGACAAAGTACAGGCCGCTCGAACCTCGATATCGCTGGAGCAGCTCAAGGATTCGGACACGCTGTTCCAGTACATCAGCCTGGAGCAGTTCAGCGTGCAGCCGGAGGATGTGCAGCAGTTTCTCATGGGTAGCGCGGTGCCGCGGAGGATGGATCCCAAGTGGCTGGACGAGTTGCTGGGGATAGAGAACAGCGAGAAGATGATCAGCTACCTGGAGCAGCGTAACCTGTTCGTTGCGCGTGAGGAGGCGGACCCAGAGCGCTATCGCTATCACAAGCTGTTTCGGGCTTTTTTGGTAAGCCGCCTGCGCACACAGGAGCCGAAGCGGTTCAGGGAGCTCAATGAGCGGGCCGCCGAGATGTTCGAACGGGAACAATGGTGGGAGGAGGCCGTGTATCATCTCCTCCAGGCCGGGGCGTGGGAGCGCATCGTCCATGTCACGGAGCGTGTCGGCCGCAGTCTGTTCGAGCAGGGGAAGTGGGACACGCTGGCGGACTGGCTGGAATCGATTCCGGCGGATGAGCTGGACGCCCAGCCCAGGCTGGTTCTCTGGAAGGCCCGCATCCTACATTACCTTAATCAGCTTGATCAGGCCCTCGCCGTCCTCGCTCGTCCAATCCAGGCCTTCGAGGCCGATGGCGAGTGGGTCTCCTTGGCGGAGGCGCTTGTCACCAAGGGGATGTGCCTGCGTATGAAAGGCGCCTACCACGAGGCGACTGAGGTGCTGGGCAAGGCGCGGTCTCTCCTGCTGAAGCACGACGGTCCGACATCTGTGCTCACCGAGGCGCGCAAGGAGCTGGGGATCACGCATGGGATGTCTGGCGAGTTCACTAAGGCGTTAGAGGAGCTGAAGGGGGTTCTGGACATCTACCAGGCCCAGGGCGACGCCTACAACATCGCCCACGTCAGCGACCAGTTGGGCATGAGTCTCGTTAGCCTGGGCCACCTCAGCGAGGCGGTCGGCCACATGGAGCGGGCCCGCGTCCGCTGGCTGAAGCTGGGCAACGACGAGATGCTGGTGCAGACGCTCAATAACCTGGGGATGCTCTTCTATTACCTCGGCGAGTTGGACCGAGCCGAGGAGGTGGCCCGCCAGGGTCTAGAGAAGGCCCGCCATCTGGGCAGCGTCTACGCCGAGGCTTACCTGCTGGACTCGCTGGCCAGCATCCAGCGCGACCGCGGCCAACCCGCTGAGGCGATCGAGCAGTACCGCCGCGCCCTGGAGATGGCTCGCGAGCTGGACGACGCCTATATCAGCATCTATATCATGGACGGTCTGGCAAATGCTCAGCGTCTGAGCGGCAATATCGCCGACGCGGAGGCGACTGTGAAGCGGGCTGCCGCCGAGGCCGAGGAGCGGGGTGGCGTCTTCGAGTTAGGCATCTGCAGCGCCACCACGGGGCTCATTCAGCGCGACCGCGGCCAGCTAAAGGAAGCCGTCTCCTCTCTGGAACGGGCGATTACGCTTCTTAAAGAGGGCGACGCCAAGCGGGAGCTTGCGAAGGCGTACTTTCACCTGGCGGAGGTTTACTTCTCGCTGAAGCGAAAACGGCTGGCCCTGGATTGCCTGGATGCTGCCGCCAAGCTGGTGCAGGAGCTGGGTTACGATCACTTCCTCCGGTTGGAGGCGGGCCGGGCGCTCCTTCTTGTACAGTATGCCGCGGCCCACAAGCTGGCTGACGGCTACTACGCCCGCATGTTGAAGACGGTTAAGAGCGCCGCGCCGGCGCCCGCCGCAATCGGTGATGAGGGGGTCGATCAGGAAGAGGCTGCCTCCGGTCTGGCCGCTTTCGGGTTCGGCCACCTGCGGGTGGAGATGAACGGACGGGAGGTCACGGATCTGGAGTGGCGGAGCGAGAAGAGCAAGGAGATGTTCTTCTTCTTCCTCTGTAACCGCAGGCCGCTGCGGAAAGAGGAGATAGTGACCGCTCTCTGGCCGGACCTGCCCAATGAGAAGACCAGCAGCCTGTTCCACTCCAACCTCTACAGGCTGCGTCAGGGCCTCTATCCGGAGTGCATAGGCAAGGACAGCGGGCGTTACATCCTAGACCCGCACGGCAGCTTCCGGTTTGATGTGGATGAGTTTCAAGAGGCGCTGAAGAAGGCAGAGGGGCTGCCTCCGGCGAGCGATGAGGCGATTTCTCTAATGGAGAAGGCGCTGGCGTTGTATTCAGGCCAGTTCGGCCAGGAGTTCTACACGGAGTGGGTGGAGACGATGCGATGGCAGTTCGAGGAGCGGCACATGTGGCTCCTGACGACCATGGCCGGCGCCTATACCGAGCGGGGTGAGTACAAGCGCAGCGCCGACCTGTGTCAGCAGATACTCACCGTGGACGAATATAACGAGGCCGCCTGGTACCGTCTTATGAGCAACTACGTTCTGGCCGATCAGGTGGAGGCGGCCACCTTCTGCTACCGCAGCTACGTCGACATCGTCTCCAAGGGCGTGGGTGAAGAGGACATTCCGGAGTTTGAGGAGATCTGCAGCCGGATTCGAGACAAGCGCTAAACTCTGGCGCGAGCCATAGCATCAGACGCCACAGAGAGCGGCCGAAAGGCCGCTTTTTCCTATTTGGGAGAGGTAGGCGAGTTTACGGCGAGATTTCGGCGAGAGGGGGCTGGCAAACTGGTGCCAGGAGAAGATGATGAAGCTTAGATTGCTGGTTCTGATGATAGCGCTGGCCCTGGCAACAGTCGCTGGGCAGAGCGCTTTTATCTAGGGCTGTTCGCCGATAGAATGGTAAACCGCGAGCTTGGGGTGAGATTCCGGCGAGAATGGGCCGGCAGACTGGGCGTAGAGGCTTATAAATGAGACTGGGTTTGATCGTCCTGTTTGCGGCGCTTCTGCTGGCGGCGATAGCCGGGCAGAACTCGCTGCTCCAGTCCACGGAAGCACAGGACGACACTTTCGCCATCACTGCCTGTGCTGTCCAGGGGAATGGCTGTGGTCAACCTCCCCTGGACAGCTCCCCGGGCACTCTTGTCCTGGACCATCGAGTATTTAGCGGAGGCTGCGGTAGCGTTGATCTCCATGTAGTCCGCTATGTGCCGGCGGACAGCGCGAGCGGGGAGTCTGTGGTCGCGCAATGGTGCTCCTGAGCTAGAGAAGAGGCAACCGCCGGCCCCCGGACGCCTGTGCAGGCTTCCGGGGGCTTCTTCTTGGCCATAACGTGCGCAATCTCCCTTTTCCGCCTTAAATATTTGGGATTTCTATGGCAACCCCCTTGACATCCCTATGATATTGGGGTATCAATTGAATACCCTACTTTTAGGGAATCTTTCAGGAGAAAGGGGGTACCATGAAAGCACGACTGCTTTACCTAGGGTACTCGCTGATGATCGTCGGCGCGCTGGTGGCGTCCTCCGCCGCCGCGATTATGTGGCGCTAAACGATCAATAAGTGATCGCCCCGCAAACCGAATACCGTCCCGCTCCAGCTCCCCGGTAGTCTTTCCAGGATATTGACAAAGCGATGGCGGCTGGCCTTCTCGAAGATTGACCTACGCTTCGGGTGGCTGGTTTTGCTGGCTCTCCTAGCCCAGTCCGTCGTGATCTACGTCGACTTTGGGGACGCGGATGTACTGCGCAGGTTCGTGTTTCCTGCCTCATACGTTCTCCTGGTGACGTTTGTCGTCCTGAACCGACGGCGGGTAGGATTCCTGGTAATCGGCATTGGTATGCTCCTGAACTTATTGGTCATCGTGGCCAACGGAGGGCTGATGCCTATCGCTCCCGCCACAATGGAGAGAGCGGGTCTTGAGGATGAGCTGGTGGAGCTGGAGTTGGGCGATTCGGTACCGCAGACCAAGAACGTTCTCCTGGATGAGGGTGATACTCATCTGGAACTGCTCTCAGATCGTATTACCTGGGGGTCTTCGGGCCCGGTTCCCGTGTTCAGCATAGGTGATGCTGTCATTGGGATCGGGCTTATTATTATCCTCGTGGAGTTACTCCTCCCTAAGTTACAGCGGCCGCCACGGGATCGGCTGTCCCCGACTTAGTCCATTCGGCCGCTGGGAAGGATTTCGGGTAACCTTGTGGTGCCCTGGCTCGTTTTCCCCTCTGAGGTTGCCTTACCAAACAGCAGTCGCATTCGGCGGGCGGTAGCAGTATATTTCCGCCGGCAGGTGCGAAGTAGGAAAGGAGAGAGTCAATGAAGCGACCACGAAGAGGTCGGTGGTTATGGCTTCTTGCCGCGCTAGCCGCCTTCGCCGCCGTGGCGTTCGCGGCCTGCAATGGGGATGATGACGGTGATGGTGGGGGCGGTGGCGTATCTGGTGACCGCATCGAAGGCGGCAGCATAGTGGTGCAGGGCAACGAGTTCGATTCCCTGGACCCGCACTTCTCGGCCTTCGCCCAGGACATCTCCCTACAGCGGATGATCTGGCGTGGGCTGTACACCATGGACGTTGACAACGTGCCGCAGCCGTCCATGGCAGCCGCCCTTCCCGAGATCACCGAGGATGGCACTGTCTACACGATCACCGTAAGGGAAGGTCTGCAGTGGTCCGACGGCGATGACCTGCTGGCGGAGGACTTCGTGGCGGGCATCCTCCGCACGTGCAACCCGGACAACGCCGGCCAGTACTTCTACGTGTTGGAGAACCTGGGTGGCTGCTTTGACCACTACACGAACGAGGCTGGATTCGATGCCGACCTCGAGAACCTGGTAGGCGCCAAGGTGATCGACGACACGACGCTGGAGATCACGCTGGCCACGGCGCAGCCCACGTTCACGATCATCCTCTCTCTGTGGATGACGTTCCCATCGCCGGTGCACCTGCTGCCCAACTCCAGCGACCCCTGGCCCACGGACCCGGCCGAGCTGGCCTACAACGGCCCCTACGTGCTCACCAGCTACACGCCTGCGTCTGACGTTACGCTGGAGCCCAATCCCAACTGGGCGGCTCCCAACGGCATCAGCCCTACCCTGGACAGCATCACCATCAAGTTCATCGATGACAACGCGGTGGCCAACAACGCCTACCGCACAGGCGAGCTGGTGTTCGCCCAGGTGGACACCACCGTGCTCACCACCGTCGTCAGCGAGTTCGGGGAAGGCGACGAGTACTTCAAGTTCCTGCAGCCGTCCACCCGCGGTCTGGAGATGCAGCTAGAGGATCCCACGCTGGCTAATCTGGATGTCAGGCTGGCGCTGTCGCAGGCGATCGACAGGAAAGAGCACAATACGGTGGCGGCCGACGGCGCCAACGCGCCCAGCACGAGCTGGATCCCGGCCGTCACGAGCGGCGCGGAACCAGACGATTTCGACGATGTGGTCGGGTTCGACCCTGAGTCTGCGGCGCAGCACCTGGCGGACGCCGGCTACCCCGATGGCGACGGCTTCCCCGCAATGAGCATTCTGGTGGGGGACAGCCCGAGCGCCAGAGCTACTGCGGAGTTTCTCCAGCAGAGCTTTAAGACCCACCTGAACATAGATGTGGACATCGAGGTGGTGGACGCGAAGACGCGCTCCTCTCGCTTCAGCAACAAGCAGTTCCAGCTGTTCCCCGGTGGCTGGATCCAGGACTACCCGGACCCGGAGAACTGGGTGCTGGGGTTGTTCGACACCGGCGGCTCGATCAACATGTACAACTGCAGCGACCCCGACATCGACGATCTGGTGGATCAGGCCCGCTTCAACACAAACGACGCGGAGCGGATCAGCCAGTATCAGGAGATCAACGAGCTCATCGTCACGAGGGTGTGCGGCATCGCTGTTTACTGGCATGAGAACAACCACTACCTAATCAGCCCTAATGTTGTGGGAATGAGGGCGAACATAGCTGGCCAGGACGCTTTCCAGCCCGGCGACTGGTTGGCTGAGGCCTGGGGTTTGTCTGAGTAACTCTACTCGCTAGTGGTAAAGGCGCGGGGGTCCTAAAAGGACCCCCGCGCTACTATTTGTGCGGCGGCTAAGCAGGAGCACGGGCTGCGTCTATAATTCAGAGAAAAATATGACGGGCTA
>CBDURB010000032.1:0-10028 GCA_965369585.1 uncultured bacterium | reverse complement strand
ATCGCCGACGCCGAGGCGGACATCGAGCGCTATCTGGGCTACCGCCTGCTGCCCGTCTGGGAGACGGACGAATGGCACCGCGGCGAGCGCCCCTGGCGGCCCGAACTATTCAACCTGTCGAGTACCGACCTGCGCGGCTTCGCCCAGTCGGTTCCGGCCGATTGGGGATATCTCTTCTCCGGCGGCATCCGGCGGAAGACCCTGCTGGGACAAGGGGATAACGCCGTCGACTATAGCGATGCGGACGGCGACACATACAACGAGGTGGCTACCGTCACCGGCGGCGTCGCCGTGCCCGTGGGGACGGACCCCTGCTCAATACACGTCTACTTCCCCGTGACGAACGCGCTGGTGGCGATCGGCGGCGAGGACCAGTGGGAGATTAAGCCCATCAACGTCAGCGTGACCGGCGCCCTGGCCACCATCACATTCCGGCGGGAGCAGTGCGTCCTGCCCGAGCGGTATGACGACCTGGTGCCGCCAGCCGATGACAGCCACCAGCGTGGCGTGGACGGCAGCGTGGACGCCAACTTCCTAGAGACGGTGGATGTCTACATCGTCGATAACGACCCTAGCCAGCAGGTGACGTTCTTGTGGGAAGAGTTGGGCCTTGGCTGCGCCTGCAGCGGCAGCGGCTGCGCTGCCTGTGAGTACGGCACCCAGACCGGATGCCTGACGCTACGCAGCGAGCCCCGCCTGAGCATTGTCGCCTACCGACCCGCCGACTGGAATGCGGACAACCTGGAGTTCGACGCTACGGCGCTGGCGGTCGGCCGCGAACCCGATATGGTGCGGCTCTACTACTACGCCGGCTGGCGCGACGAGCGGCTCGCCTGCCCCAGCATCGTCATGGACCCAGCATGGGAGCAGACGGTGGCGCACTACGCGGCGGCCAAGCTGGATCGCCCGATCTGCGAATGTAACAACGTCGGGGCCTGGGTCAAGCACTGGCAGCACGATATGGCTATGGCCGGTGAGAACGAGTTCGTGAAGTTCCTCGACAAGCAACTGAACAACCCGTTCGGCACGCAGCGCGGCGCCATCGCCGCCTGGCAGAAGGTTAAGGAACAGGCCATTGGAGAGGGCGTGATGCCATGAGAGAGATGTCCTACACCGACGACGAGGGACGTCAGTGGGCGGTGAGTCTGCCTGACGGCGTGCCCGAGTCGGACGCCGCCCTGGGCATCCCGCTGGGCCCGCCCTCGCTCGCGCCGTTGGGCCTGCCCTTGGACGTTGAGGTACGCATCCACAACCAGCTCTTCGCCCGCCGCCTCTTCACGCCCAGGGATGTGAAGACGCGACGGATGGAGATCGTGGGGGCGCTGCAGGCGGCGCTCCGAGTGGACATTGTGGCGATAGCGGCACTCTACCGGGTCGAGGAACCCGCCGCCGCGCCCGCCAAGCCGAAAAAGACAGCCGCCCCAAAGCAGGGCCAACAATGGAGGAAGAGGAGGAGGTAGAAGAAGATGGGAGACATAGTCAAGACGTCGTTCACGCGCGTCTTCACGATAGAGGACCGGGCCGGCCCGGCGAACGTGCCGGTCTACCAGGGCCAAGCGAAGTTCGGGGCACCGGCCGCTGATTTCGGCGATATAACGGCCGTCAGGAACCCCAGCGGGACACGCTACGGGGCATACGATGTGGTCGCTTCAATCCGCGGGGAGCCAGGCCTGCCGACGTTGCCCCTGGTGGTGCGCTATCAGTACACGCTGTCCGAACTCCTGCGGATGGCCAACCGCGGCTGCCCGCTGGACGTGCAGCTCCATATGGATCGCTGTGCTGATCCTCGTGACTTTAATAGAGGTTGGTCGTCCGGCAAGGTGCTGGTTCTCGAAGGCGGCCTCATCACCGGCTGGAACCCCGACGAGATGGGCGCCCTGGGGCAGGGTGAGGAAGCCGTGGTCAACGAGAACATCGACATCACCGGCCTCAAGATATATGAGGTCGTGCCGTTGGCGCTGGCGGAGTTGGGGGCGGCCGAGGTCACAGGCGAGGTCATCGACGTCGCTATCTGCGACTCCATCCAGTGCGGTGCCTGCGGTATCCCCTCGACGGGCTGCCAGACGGTGTTCGCCATCACGGAGCAGCAGCTCGCGTCACCGGGTTTGGCCGCCGAGCTCATCTACAGCCAGGACGGCGGTGCGACCCTCGGCGAGACCAACATCACCACCCTGGCCGCCAACGAGGACCCGTCGGCCATCGCCTGCGTGGGCACCCGGTTGGTGGTCATCTCCAACGACGACTGCGGCATCCACTACGCCCCGCTCGCCGACATCCTGAACGGCGTCGAGGTCTGGACGCGGACGGCCGAGGGGTTGGTCTGCCCCGCCGGGTCGCCCAACGACCTATTCAGCCTGGACAGCACCCACACCTGGCTCGTGGGCGACGCAGGCCACATCTACTTCAGTGATGACATCACCGCCGGCGTCACCCTGCAGGACGCGGGCGTAGCCGCCGGCGCCAACAACCTGAGCGCCGTCCACGCCTACGACGAGGACAACGTGATAGTTGCGGGCGCGGCCGGGGCAATGGCCGTCACCCGCAACGGTGGCAACACCTGGGTCAACGTCGACACGACCCTGATCGCTGCCGTGGAGATCACTGCGGTCTGGATGCGGTCGAAGGACGTCTGGTTTGCCGGCACGATTCAGGGCAACCTCTACTACACCCTCGACGGCGGCGTCAACTGGGCGTTGAAAGCATTCCCCGGCTCCAATGCGGGGGCCGTGAGAGACATCGTGTTCGCCACTCCGACCGTGGGCTACCTGGCTCACGATACGGACGCCATTGCTGGTCGCATCCTGCGCACCATCGATGGAGGAAATTCTTGGTACGTTTTGCCAGAGGGCCCCGGCGCCATCCCCGCCAACGACCGCATCAACGCCCTGGCGGCGGTGGAGGAGTGCCCGAACGACGTCTACGGCGGCGGCCTAGCCGCAGCCGGTGCGGGCGACGGCTTCTTCGTGAAGGGGGCGGCTGCCGCATAGCACACTTCACCCCTATGAGCACCAACTCTTAACTAGCCTTAGAGGAGGGCAGAGCCATGAGCAGAGCAACGCGACGACAGGCGGACCGGGAACCGGCCAAGGCTGCCGCGGCTGTCGCAGCGGCCCAGGAGAATGGCGCTCTGCCCTCCGAACTCACCCTCAGCAACGGGATCGTCCTGTCGCTGAGGCCCATCCCACCCGGCATCATCGAGCGCGCGATCGCACGCCTGGAGAAGCCGAAGGTGCCGAAGATCACGCTCAAGGATAAGGGCGTCGAGGAGGAGAACCCGAACGACCCGGAATACATCGATGCCCTAGCGATCCGTGAGCGCAAGGTGATAGAGACAAGCACAAACGTAATGCTCCTGGTGGGGACGGCGATCAAGAGCATCCCCGACGGGCTGTACGGCCCTGACACCGACGGCTGGTTCGACGCGGAGATGATGGGCTATCTGGGCGTCGAGACTGAGATGAAGACCAAGTACGACCGCTACCTGTCGTGGCTGAATCTGTACGGGCTCGCCTGCCAGGAGGATGTCCTGGTGGTTCTATCGGCTGTGACGAAGATGGCCGGACTGGGGGAGGAGGACGTGCAGGCCGCGGTGTCTAGGTTTCGGAGTCGCAAGGCACGCAGAACCGATTGAGGCCTATCCGCTAAGGCTGCTCGACACCGGTATAACCTACACGGCGACGCTCCCGGGCCTAGTGCCCCAGATTGAGGAGCGGGAGGCGGCCCGTTTCAGCGGCTACACCTGGAAGGAATGGCAGGGCCTCGCATACGACGAGAGGGTCGATTGCGTGGCCTATTTTCGTATCCGGCGCCGGATAGAGATGCACCAGGCCGACGCACAGGACAAGGACATCCAGGCGAAGCAACGGAGGAGGAAGCGTAAATAATGCCCTTTGAGGAAGTGGGTGTCCGGGCTGTCGTCAAGGATGCCCGCGGCTACCAGCGTGACCTCGACAGGATGGAGCGCCGCACAAAGGGCTTCGGCAGCACGTTTGGCGGGCTCGCAAAGCAGGCCCTTGCAGTAGGGGCCGGGTTCGTCGCCGCCCAGGTCGGTATGCAGGGTGTCCGAACCATCATGTCTAAGAGCATCGGCGCGGCGGTCGCCTACGAGGCCCAGATGGCCGAGATCCGGGCGCTGACCGGGGCCACCGAAAAGGACACCGACCTCCTGACGGTTGCCATCAAGGGCATGACCCGCAACATGCCCAAGAGCCCGGAGGAGCTGGGCAGCGCGGCCTACTTCATCCTCTCATCCGGCATCGAGGACGCTGCGGAGGCCGCCGATGTCCTGAACGTGGCAGCCAGGGCATCCACCATCGGCCTCGGCGAGACGGAGAGCGTCGCCAACGCCCTCACCACTGTCCTCAACGCCTACGGCAAGAGCGCCGGAGAGGCCGGGGCCGTCACGGACGTGATGATCGAGGCGGTCAAGCAGGGCAAGGCTGAGGCGAGCGAGTTCGCGGGCGTCCTGGGCCGCGTAGTGCCGCTGGCGGCGCAGATGGGCATCTCCTTCGAGGAGGTGGCGGCGAACCTGGCCACGTTCACCCGTCTCGGTGTCTCCGCCGACGAGGCTGCGACCGGGCTGCGGCAGGTGATGGCCAGCCTGCTCAAGCCGACCGAGGACCAGGAGGAGGCGATGCAGGAGCTCGGCTTCACGGCTGAGGGCCTGCGCAAGCAGATACGCGAGGAAGGCCTGCTCCGCACCCTCGACGCCATGACGAAGGCGACGGGCGGCAATGAGGCTGCCGTGTCCAGGCTGTTCCCGAACATCCGCGCCCTAACCAGCGTCCTCGGCACGGCGGGCGTTCAGATGGACGCCTATACGGACATCCTCGCCGCCACCGAGAATGCTACGGGCAACCTGGAAGAGGGGTTCGCCATCGTCGCCGACACGGCCAAGTTCAAGATGGGCGTGGCGATGAACGAGTTGAATCTCATGCTCATGGAGTTGGGCGAGGAGATTCTGCCCGCCCTGGTGCCCGCGATGCGGGCCGTGGTGTTCGCCGCTCAAACGCTCGGGGAGGCGTTGCAGCCGCTTGTTCTGACCATCGGGCTCATCAGTTCGGCCTTCGACAACCTGCCCTCCAAGGAGGAGCTAGTCACACAGCGACTTCAGGAGATGGCCGCGAATGCGGAGATCACCAAGGAGGAGTTGATAGAGCTGGCGGAGGGAGTTGGCCTGACGGCTTTGGAGGCCCGCAAGCTGGCGGACGACACCTCATTCCCGACCCAGATGGAGGTATGGAGGCAGAGGGCCATCGCGTTCGGCATGGCCGGGGAGGAGTTCGACAGGCGGTGGAAGGAGGCCGGCGCCGGATTCGGGAGAACGGCGGGGGAGATACAGACTGAAACAGATCGCATGATCCAGATAGGGAAAGACCTGGCCGCCGAAATGGAGGCTAACGTTGGGCCCGCTGTTACCGGAGTGCTTTTCGATATAGAGGAAGCGGCCGACAACACCAAGAGTGCCCTCCTAGGGATGTTCCGCGAGCCTACGCAGGAAGAAGCGGCCGCTGAAAAGGTACTCGCCGACTACAAGTTCGAACTGGGGAAACTGGAAGCGGCATCAGAGGATGCGGCCACAGTAGAGGGTAGCAGGGCAGCGCAGCTAAAGAACGACCTCATCCCTACGACGCAGAAGGCGCTGGACCTTATCCGGCTAGAGAAGGATGCCGTAGTTGCTGATGCCCAGGCCAAGCTACTTGCTGCACCCTCTTTAGATGCGTGGAAGGAAAGCATCAGCCGCGGCGCGCAACAGATGGAGCGCCTCAATAGCGCTCTCGCCACGACTACTGATTTCCGGGGCTTCAATATTACCGTCCAACAGGCGGAACTCTTCATGGGTGCACAGCACGGCTTCCACGGCATGGTCACCGGCCCACATGGCTTCTTCATTGAACCGGGAAGGACTGAGCGGGTGGACATCACGCCCCAGGCTCAGGTCATGCGGGACAGAGTGTTGGCACCATCGGTGGTCAACAATAGCCCTTCGGTGGAGGTGAATCTCGAACAGCATTTCGATGGGCGGACGGACCCCGTAGTGGTGAAGGAGGCGGCGCAGGAAGGGGTGAAGGTTGGCCTGCGCCAGTACATGCGACTCAGGGGGGCTGTGCTTTGAGGCAGTTCTACCGGATAACGGCGAAGGACAACACGGGCCGCTACAAGATACCGAAGGGAAACTACCGAGAAAAGATAGCCATTCCCTACCGTACGGCCGTACAGCCGATTGTCGGCCATGACGGGGGTGTGGATCTGCACGGTGACCTGCGGTCGCCGAAGGAGATTGGCGAGGCGCGGATATTCTTCGATATGCTGTCAGACTGCGCTGCAGGACTCCAGGCAGAGATCGATCAACTGCTGGTAGCTGTAGAGGGTGTGGACAGAGAGGAGGGGCTGAGGAAACTGTGGCGGTACGAGCAGGGTGACGGCTCGGCGCAGCGGTGGACCTGGGCCCGGCCGGTGGCGAGGCCGCAGATCGAACGCGACGGGAACGACCCCCGCCATGCCGGGATCGTTCTGGAGCTGCTGCTGCCGGACCCGACGTTCTACGAGGCGGCGACGCTGCTGTGGCTGCAGGCTCAGGGGTACACCGTGACGACTCTGGCGGCGAACGTGGTGCCGGAGGATATTGCGCCCGACCTGTCGTTTGCCACGTTCGCGATCGCCGCCACGCCGTTCGCCTTCACGATCACGAACCGCGGCGATCTGGAGTCCGAGAACGTCATCTTCCGGTTCGTCAGCCAGGCGGCGCCGGGGTTCACCAATCCGACGGTCGACAACTTGACGACCGAGCAACAGTTCAGCAGCACGACGGACGGTGCGACAGCAGCGACTATTCTGTCGATCGGCTCGCCTCCCGGGAGGGCCTGGCTGAGCGTGGACGCCGGCGTCACGTTCGTTGATGACACGCCGGCTCTCTCCCTTGGGCCGGAGCAGGCGGTGCTGATGACGCTGTGGCCCGGCGACAACGCGATGCAGTACGCGGATGGCGGTGCGCCGAACCTGGATCTGCTCGTGTGGTGGCGACACCGCTACAAGGATTAGCAGTGGAGCTATTTCTGCGGATCGGGCGCTCGGGGTTCAACGCGCTGGTGAACGTGCTGCAGGTGGAGCTGCTGGACGGTAGCGGCGACGTCGTAGACGTCGACTGGTTTCGTTTCGCGAAGCAGAAGGGCAAAGTTCTCCTGAATCCCAAGCCTGACGGCACTGCACCCAAAGACCCTCAGTTTGCGATCAAGCCCCTGAACCAACTTGCATATGATGAACTAGGGATGGTGGCGGCCCGTCAGTTCCTGCGCCGGCAAGGGATGATATCTAGGGAGCAGTGGGCTCCGGTGGCGGTGACGCAGCGCAAGGGACAGCCGGTCGCCAGCCTGGCCCCAGATGCTCGCTGGGCTGCCTCAGTAGGCGCTGAGCTGGTAGTCGATACGGGAATAGCTGGTGAGGGGCAGCTGAAGCAGATCCGGTCGGAGATTAAGCGCCCAGGCACGGTGACGGTCATATCGACGGACTACGACGGCTTTGTCGATGCAGCTGGGCTGAAGGATGACGTTGCAGTGGTACTAGCTATCAGAGGAACCCCAGGAGTCCCAGCGTTCCAGATCAGGTCGTTCGTGCGCTTTCCGCTGGCGGCTTTACCAGCCAACGATCTGGTGTCGATAGCGGATGTCACTGTCAACGTGCAAGCTGTAGTGCCAGCAGGGCCACCGGAGACGGTTCGCATTCAGGCATACAATAAGGATGGGCAGGCTGATCCGAATGCGGATGCTGGGGCTGCAAACTATACACGGACGAAAGATGATCTCTCGCCGTATCTGAGCGGGATTCCTCAGTGGCAGGCCATTGGGCTCTATACGCATTCTCTGCCCCAGGCGGCGCAAGACCAGATCATGGTGAACAAGGCTGCCGTGGATAGGTTCTCGTTGGGCTTCGCCCACGACCAGGACGAGAACACATTCACGAAGCTAACGTTCATCGAAGCCATCGAAGCAGTGACGACCGGAGAGGTGAAGCTGGCTCTTACCCACAAGCCGCTGGACGGCCGGATGTCGCGGAACAGGGGCCAGGTTGTCAGCGGTGACGGGCTGGACATGTCGGAGATGCACGTGCTATGAGCATTCTTGCTGTTCAGGTGACCCACAGGCTGGATGCCGCAGGGAGCTACACGGTACGTTTGCCTCTTACTGATCCACGCACTGCGGAGGTCGTGACAGGCCGTATCTGGAGGCACTACAGAGAGGGCGAGGGCTTCGTGTTTGCCGGCCTGATAGAGGGGGTCAGGAAGGTCCCGGACGACATGCTGGAGATCTCGGGGCCAACTCTACTGTCGGAGCTGCTATACGAGAATACGGGGCTCAGCTTTGTGCGGCAGGCGGACGCTGTCGACGACATACTTGACAGCTTGCTCGAGGCGTCGACCTGGTACAGGTCGGGATCACTTGGAGCCGCCGTGGACTCCGTCAGGTACGACGGTCAGTCAATGCTTGCAGCAATAGGCAATCTAGTGTCGCGGGAGGGCATGCACTACAGAGAGAATGTGACCGAAGTGGGGGATGAGCTGGATCGGCAGCTGGAGGTCGGTGCGTTCGGCGCAGTCTCCGGTGTGACTCTGCTCTCGAGCCCGCATGAGACGGAAGTCGTCCGTGACACGACGATTGCAGAGGTGACGCGGTTGGAGGTGCTCGACAGCTCGGAGGAGGTCTGGAATTGGGTGATCCCGGTGGGCTCGGGAGATGGAGGTGGGCAGCAGACCCTTCGACACAGTACCCTATCGGCCCCACGAGTCATACATACCGTGTTGACGCAACTCGCCACGCCGATGTACTTCATCGCCGACGATATCTTCGTATACGACAACTTCAGGAGGCCCGACCAGAATTTTATCGGCAGGTCCCGCACCCTGCACCAGTGGATTCAGGGCCTGGCTGCCTGGGAGATAGTCAGCAACGCTGTGGAGTTCACGGGGGTCCCCAACGAGGACTTCCTGTTTACGGTCGTGGCCGAGACTGACCTTGCTGCCGAGGTGACGATGGAGCATGTCGGGGATGATGGGGGTCTGTTTGTCCGGAATGACCCGGCGGCTGTTACGTCGCTGCTGGTCAGAATCCGCAACGTGGGGAATGGCCTCGAGCTGTTCCAGTACACAGGGCCACCACCAGGGGCGTTCGTGTCGATCGGTGTATTTGCGCCTGCGATGGCTGACGGTGACGTTATCCGAGTGACCGTGGACGGCGCGAACAGCATCAACGTGTATCAGAATGGGGTGCTTAGGATTGGCCCTGTGGTGTCAGCGCATAGTGCCGCCGGAGACTCTGTGGGCGTGTACGAGAACAGTGCTGCCGATGTGAGTCGCTATACGCGCTTTCGGGCATCTGACCGAATCGCCCCAACCGACGTAGGGTCCGCTGTGACCTACGGCGTACGAATGCGGACGTACGCCACGAAAGAGATCGTGGCGACGGATTCCACCAAGGCGGAACTGGAGGCGGCCGCGGATGCTCTTTATAGTGAGTCGACGGAGCAAATGGACTCCTGGCTGGCGCCTCGCCGCACGTACAGCGTGTCGGTTCGCGGCTTGGCTCCGAGTGTGCAGCCGGGCGACAAGGTGCATTTGCGATGGACAGGTTTGGCATTGTTCCACGGAGAGGACTATGCGTATGTCGAGGCCGACGACGACCTGTTCGTGCTGGAGAGAAAACGCAACTTCTTCCTGGACGGCACGGAGTCCTCGGATCTCGTGGTTAGTTCGATCAGCAGGCTGCGCGCCGAGTCTGACGAGGAAGACCTGAACCGCATGAACCTGATCACGCAGGCGTTTGCTAAGCACCCGCAGCCGACCGGGACTGCGCACATGGCGGGCCCGGTCATAGAGGCGGTGGTGATAGGAGCGCCAGGCACGCAGTGGACGATGCGACTGGAAGACGATACCGTGCAGCTGATTCGCTGCAAGATACGACTTGAGCCGAAGGGTGGAGCGAATCTGAGCCTGTGGATCAATGGCGTGGATAGGACGGGCGCCCTCGGTGGACCAT